>JBGAUX010000020.1:0-1481 GCA_044228405.1 Candidatus Altimarinota bacterium
AAAAAGGATAAATTTATCTGTTGATAATACTGGCAAGGCTTGGGTGGTTTGTAATAGTGCGGCGAAGCAGTACACTTATTTAGCTGAAGTTGAACCGATTATTAATGGTTCGTTTAAAGTTATACCTGGTACCACTAAGAAAGGTCCATGCGGAGATGGTTTTACAACCGCATATGAGAGATTTGTTGGCACCAATGGTACAGTTGAAGCTGCGAGTTGTAATTCAGGTTTAGTTATAGTTGACAACACTGTGGTGCCACCTGTGGAAGCGGAGCCAGATGTACCTGGAGATACAACAGACGACACAGTTCCTGATTCTACTGATGCTAACGATATTGGTCCTGGTGAAGTAGATGCAGTTGGTGATGCAGTACCAGATGGTGTTGATACAGATGATAATGGTAGTACCGAAGATGTTAAACCAGATTTGTCTCAACCGGATGCTGAGGTTCAAGAATTACCCCAAGAAGAAGTTTCTAGTCCAGATGGAGAAACTGATAATGGACAAGAAGTTGTTGCTGATGTAACGACAGAAGATGGAGATGGTGGCGAAGGTCCGGATGTTGTTGAAGTTAGCGAAACTGATGTAACAAATGGTACAGACGCTACAGACGCTACAGACGCTACAGACGCTACAGACGCTACAGACGCTACTCCAGATGTTATTGTGAGGAATGTGTGTGCTGAAATTGGTGCTAGATCATCTGCTGATAATGGCATTGAGTGTAACGTTGAAACTCTGTCTAATGGTAGTTGTGCTATAATTACTAGAGAAGTTAAAGCTGGAGTTGAAGTTACTTGCAGACTGGATTTTGGAGATGGTGGACATATAACAGTTAAAACTAAACAAGATGGTGTTGTAGGAGAAATCGACACAATTACATTGCCAGGTCAAGTTGGTGGTGGAACCGTTCTTGCAGCTACTAGCTATGGTCAAGGTCAAGTTGTGGGTGGTGGCGTTGTGGAGAGCATAGGTACCGAAAACCCTATCGCCGAAGTGAGGCTTCTGCCACTTGTAGGAGGTGGAGGGCTAGCTACAGATGTGGCTATTGAGACTTCACAAGATGGCGTGATTACTGCTAAGGGAGGAAAAAAATCGGGTGCCAGAATTTTGGGTGAATGTAAGGCTACAGGCCAGAATGTTGTAGTTGATTTAGAGGCAGGGGCATCAACTGTAGTTGATCCTTGTGCGGAAATTGTAAAGCCACCTGTAGAAAAACCTTCTTCTGGAGGTGGATGTGAAGCTGGTGGTGAAGGCAATCACAGTAATGGAGTTGGTGGTGCTGTAGGAGCCGTACTTATTGCTGGTTTATTGGCTGCTTATAATAGAAGAAAACAACTATTTGGAGGAGCTAAAGATAACAATAATAAGAAAGTCGCTTAGTATTTCCTTCGTACTATTTATTACGAATAATTTTCTCCATTGCTTCGGCGGTGAGGCCGGTTTTGTTGTAGAGGTCGTCGGCTGGGCCGGAAAGTTG
>JBGAUX010000020.1:1491-18367 GCA_044228405.1 Candidatus Altimarinota bacterium
AACTGTAGTTGATCCTTGTGCGGAAATTGTAAAGCCGCCTGTAAAAGAACCTTCGTCCGGAGGATGTAATGCAGCCGGTGAAGGTGAACACAAAAATGGTGTGGGAGATCTTGGTTGGGTGCTTGCTATGGGTGTTGGAGCTTGGGTTGCTAATCGTAGAAAAGAGCTTGCAGATGCACTAAAAGGTTTTGCTAAATCTGAGACCACAGCTTAAGAACTCGCATTCTCTCTAATAATTTTCTCCATTGCTTCGGCGGTGAGGCCGGTTTTGTTGTAGAGGTCGTCGGCTGGGCCGGAAAGTTGGTACTCGTTAACGCCGAGGCCGTGAAATTTGGCAGGCAGATTGTGCTTGCCGAGGGTTTTTAATACTAAACTGGCAAGGCCGGTGTGGATGTTGTGGTCTTCGATGCTAATTACAAAGCCTGTTTTTTTTGCGCTGGCGACGATAGTTTCTTCGTCGAAAGGTTTAAATGAGCTTACAGCAATTACTTCAACTGCAAATTCGCCTTTTAATTTGTCGGCAACTTTAACGGCTCGTTCTACCATTGGGCCCGAAGCCACAATTGTAACATCGCCACCTGTGCGAATAATGTCGGCTTTGCCTAATTGAAATTTGTAGTCGGCGCCAAAAAAGGCTGTGCCGTCTTCTTTGCAAATTGTTGATAATTTTGCTCGGCCCATTCGAACATAAAAATTGCCGTTATAGTTTGATATAAAGCGAATAATTCGGTCGCATTGATTTGGGTCGGCTGGTTCTAAAATATTTGTGTGAAAAAATCCCATAAAAGAGCCAATGTCGTCAATTGCTTGATGAGTTGGTCCATCTTCACCTACAGATAGGCCACAATGCGTTGCCACCATTTTTACATTTGCTTCATTAATGTCGTTTACGCGGGCTTGATCTTTGGCTCTGCTACTCATAAATGCGCCAAAGGTGCTGCAAAATGGTACAAAGTTATTTAAGCTTAAACCTCCGGCTAAACTCACCATGTGTTGTTCGGCAATTCCGCATTCTATGTGTCTTTCTGGAGCCACTTTTTTCATCATTCCTGTTTTAACAGAATCTTCTAAGTCGGCTGTCATTCCTAATATTTGAGGATTGAGCTCGGCTAAATTAGCTAGGGCATTTCCATAAGCACTACGGCAGTCGGTAACATCTTGAGGGCCATAAACTGTTGGAGTGCCAGTATTAATACCACAATCTTTGCCGGCCTCAATTGTCTCAGGTGTTTTAATTTGGCTTGGGTGCTCCTTCAAAAAATCTTCAATAAGTTTTTGTTCATCTGCACTTAGCATTAATTCACCACTATAAAGTGCTTCTGTTTCCGCTTTTGATGGCGATTTACCATGCCAAGTTGCTTGTTTGTTGCGTCCGGTTTCTTCCATAAAACTCACTCCCTGACCCATAATACTGTGCCCTAAAATACATACCGGTTTATTTTTGATGGTTTGAGCTTTGCTTAATGTATTCCAAATGTCGGCAAAATTGTGGGCGTCGGTTTCTAAAACTTCCCATCCACAAGCCTCGTAAATGGCTTTGATATCAATCGGCATAATTTCGGCCAAGCTCGAAGTTAACTGAACTTGGTTGTAGTCGATAAACATTATTAAGTTGTTCAGCTCATATTTTTTAGCGAAATTTAGCATTTCAAAAACTTGGCCCTCTTGTTGCTCGCCGTCGCCCATGCTGAGGTATGTTTTTTTGTCGCTGTTTTTTAGTTTTTGCGCTAAGGCAAAGCCAGCTCCTACCGATGCGCCGGCTCCCAAAGGGCCTGTGCCATACCAAACTCCAGGTACTTGTCGGTTTACATGTCCTTCGTAAATGTCGTCTATACTGCGAAATTTTTCTACGACTCGTTGCTTTGGAATAACTTTCAATTCTGCCAAAATTGAGTATATGGCAGGAGAAATATGTCCGTTAGAAACTACAATTGGCTCATTGGTTTGATTGAGTACAAACAAATAGAGAGTTGCCAAAAAGTCGATGCTAGATAAAGACCCCCCCGGATGCCCGGATTGCGCATTGGTAACCATTTCTACAATAGAGCGTCTGCACGACCTGCTAAAAACTTTTAGCAGGTCGATTTGTGCAGAAGTGAGTGGTTGCTGAAATTGCGGGATTTCCATAATTCTCTTTTATGCGCTCACACTACCTTTTATGAGTAGTTTTGCAAAGTAGAATTTAGTAAACTTGGCCGTCGTCGTACTGGTATTGATTGGTTACTTCCAATTCGATACTGTTTTTTTCTTTTACAGTATTAATGTCGCTGGCCTTAATCATGCCGTCTGATACTGTGTAAAAATTGTCCCCAATGTATAAAATTCGTTTGATGTCTTTAGGGAAATTCCACCAGTATGAGCCTGATTTTAAGTATTCCTCTGCATTCTCTGCATAGTGAGAAATTGCGCCTCTCAAGCTAATTCCGCTAGCAATGTTGATGTTGTAAACTTGTGCACCCTGGAAGATGAATTCGCCATAGGCAGAAGTATCCGTGTTATTGCTTGGCTTTTGTGCAATTGTGATTGGAAAGGCAATAAACCCTTTTTCTTTGCTAAATAAAATTGCTTTGTGGTTGTGCAAGGCTTCGCTTTCGGTGCCTCGGTCGCCAATCTCAACGCTAGAAACTTCAACTGGATTGCTTACAATGCTTACATCATAAAGCGCTAGTTTCATTCCTTGGTACCAAGCAAAACTACCATTTTTATCTTCTACGGCTTCTTTACCTAAGCCAATTAAATGATTTTCATCAAATGGATGCAAATAATTGCTGTAACCTGGGATTTTTAATTTACCTAAAATTTTAGGGTTACTTGCATCTGTTGTATCAATTACAAATAGGGGATCGGTTGTTTTAAAAGTTACCATATAGGCTCGGTTGCCCACAAAACGAGTTGAGTAAATCACTTCTCCTGGTGCGATATTTTCAATTTTACCTAGAGTTTCACCTAAGTTGTTTCTATTTAAAATGTATAAATTGTTGTTAGAAGTTGTGGTACCATCGCTGGTTGTTGCTATACGGAAGCCATTATTGTGCTCGTCCATTGCAAACTGATTGATGATTCTTCCGCTTACGCTACCTTTGTCTTTGTATTCAACTTTGCCGTTGTTTAGCGCAAATCTGTATACATTGGTTTGATTGTATGAGTATGTGTTTGAAGATCTATCCCAGCTATCGTAAATGCTATATTCAGGATATTGGTAGCTTGTGTTTGCTACATATAAATTGTCGCTTGAAGCGTAAACATTTTCGCTTGTTCCAAGTATAACTTTTTTACTTACTTGGGTGTCGTTACCGCTTAAAGGTATTCCAGCTACAATTAAGTAGTTCATTGTTTGCGGTCGTGGAAAGTAAATTATATCGCTACAGTTTGCTAATTTTTCGGTTGTGCCAGTTAAGGAATCAGAATAAGTTGGCAAACTATCTTCTACACTTGTAATAGGTGCTTCGTCTGCTTCAGCAGCAAAGTCCAATTTATATCGAGCGTTGTAGTAGTTGTAAGGTTGATATTTATTCAATACCAAATACAAATTATTATTGATTTTGCGTGATGAAATTTCTTGTCCTGTAAATTGTAATTTTCGAGTTTGTTTTGGTTCTGCAGGATTTGAAATGTCATAAACGAATACTTTTGTTACAGATCCGTTACTTCTGTCGTAACCTCCACCTAAAATAACAAGAGTATTACCGTCTAAGTATAAAGATTGTGGAGTAAAAGATTCTTCAACAAAAATGTTTGCTTCTTCCTTCATTTCATTGACAGGAAAAGCTTTTACAACCTTTACATTTTGGCCTTGAATAAAGAATATGTGGCTTCCATTGTTTTTCATTACATCTGATTCATCTACATTTTCAACTTGTAAATTAGTTCCAGAATAATCGTCACTTGATACACTTTTTTCGTTAGCTGCAGAATCCATAGAACTACCTGCTGTATTTTCGCTTGTTACAGTGTCTACTGCTCCTTCGGTAGGCAATAAGTAGCGCGCATTATTTGTGTACTGAAAGTTGGAAATTTTTTCTTCTAACTCTTCACAAGAAGCTAAACTTGGCATTTGGCTATTTAAACTCACGAAGGTTTTTGAAGTTCGTTGATCTTCATTTTTATCAATTCTATACATCATTTCGGCAACTTCACTCCTTGATAATTTTTGGTCTAAAGTGTCGATAGAAACCGGAATCGCACCTTTGCTTTCTAAAGCTTTTATGGCCGGTTCAAACCAAGATCCACCTGTTTGTTGAGGCAAGTTATTGGCTTTAGCTATAATTGTTGCGGCTTCTACTAGGTTAATATTTCTGCCTGGTTGAAAACTGCCATCACCATATCCGTTAATGATACCTTTTTCTTTTAAGGTACAAACTGGTGCGGCAAACCATTGGTTACTTACATCGGTAAAACAATTTTCACCTTTGGTTTCAATATCTAAAATGTTGGTGATTAAGGTGGCAAATTCGGCTCTATTAATTGTAAAACCTGGCTTGAATGTGCCGTCCGGATAGCCGTGCACAACACCATCATCTTTTAATGTTTCTATAGATGAACTATTTGGTGTACTAACGCTGACATCGTTAAAAATTAAAGTTTCGCTTTGTGCAGTGGCAAGCAGAGGTAAACACAAAATTGCGACTAAAACCGCAATAAATGATTTTGGTTTCAACATAATGATTGAATTAGATATTAAATATGCTATTAATTGAATCGCATAATAGCTTAAATATTACATATAAAGTTTTATGAAGAAAGTTTTATTGGTTGATAGAGATGGAACAATTATTGTTGAGCCGACGAATGCGGATAAAAGCCCTAATGGAGTGGCTTTCCAGGTGGATTCTTTGGAGCAGTTAGAGTTTTTGCCAAAAGCGGTTGAAAGTTTAAAAGTCTTGCAGGATTCAGGTTTTGTGTTGATTATGGTGACTAATCAAAATGGAATTGGTAGTGAAAAATTCCCTGAAAATGATTTTTGGATACCACAAAATGCCATGATGGAAATGTTAAAAGAGGTTGGTGTTAGTTTTGAAGAAGTTTTTATTTGCCCTCATTTTAGAGAGGACAACTGTAATTGCCGTAAGCCTAAAACTGGAATGATTGACGACTATTTAGCTACTAATGACATAGATTTGGATTCTTCGTATATGATTGGTGACCGCGATACAGACTTGGAGTTTGCTCAAAACATTGGCGTTAAAGGGCTCAAGCTAGATGAAAATTATTTATGGGATGATGTTGTGAAAACTATTTTGTACAAATAGTAAACAATATCAAAAAGCAGAATAATTGCCAAGCAACCAAACAACACATCGTAATTTGGTATGCCCGTTATATAGTGGGCTATAGCAGTAAAATAGGGGATTGCAGTTACAATAATTGGAAGTAAAAGATCTTTGTATTTGTTTTCAAACTGTTGATAGGTTTTGTTGTAAAAACTTCTTAGAATTTTTGAAGTGAAGATTAAAAATATTAATGTGCCACCTAATAAAACATTGATTAACCCAATTTTTATTAGCGCCAACATTGTGATAAAAAATACAATTTGGTCGCAAACGATGTCGATGGTTGCTCCATGTTTCGTTGTGTGACCTGCATGGCGTGCTAGCGGGCCATCTAACATGTCCAATATTTTTGCTACAAATACTATTAAAATTGCAGTCAATAAACTGCTGTCTATAACGTAATATCCGCTGATGGTTAAAAAAACGCCTGTATAGCTAAGCCAATTTGCTTTGACACCTGCTTGGTGCAAACTTTTAACAATGGGGTTAAAAATTTGGTCGCGTTTTTTTCGAAGGTAAATGTATAAACCTTTTTTCATGCTTGTTTGAATTTTTTCTTATACACAAAGTATATCACTACAGCTAAGGCAATGACTATCATTGCTATTTTAATTTCGCTATAAAATGTATGGAGTAATTCTTGCTGTGCTCCAAATTGATAGCCTAATATTGCTAAAATTGTTGTCCAAAGCCCAGAACCCAGCGCAGTATAAAAAATAAAGTGACTCATTTTCATTTTTACAAAACCTGCCGGCAATGAAATTAATTGACGAATAGCTGGCAAAAGTCGGCCGATGAAAGTTGAAATTTTGCCGTGTTTTTTAAAGTACTGTTCTGCTGATTCTAATTTGGCTGGAGTAATTAGCAGGTATTTCATAAAGTCTTTTTGAGCAATTTTGTGGATTAAGGGTTTTCCTAAATACAAAGCTAAATAATAATTAAACAAAGCTCCTATTATGCTGCCAACCAGGCCGCTTAAAATTACTAAATAAATATTCATTTCACCTTTATATGCTAAATAAGCAGCTGGCGGTATTACAACTTCTGAAGGAAACGGTATAAAAGAGCTCTCTATAGCCATTAATGCCACTATGCCAAAGTAACCTAAGTTTTTTGTGATTTCTAAAAGAAAACTAATTAGCGTCTCCATTTTCAACTGGTTGTGGATGTAAGATATTTTGAACAATTTCTTCTAACTCGGTTGCGCTTTTTTCTTCACTGTATGTTGTTCCATTAATAATAAGTGTTGGCAAAAATATTATATCGTCTTTTAAGCCCTGGTTTTTGTCGTGTTGCACTCTGCCAATATGGGTTTCGTCGTCTAAGCAAACTTCAAACTTTTTCATGTTTAATCCGAGGTTGTTTGCGATGTTGAGGTATAAACCTTTGCCAAAAGAACTGCTGTCTTGCTTTAATAATTCAGTTAAGTATTCCCAATATTTTTCTTGTGCATCTGCACATTCCGCTGAATTTCCAGCTTGATACTCCACAAAATCATAAATACTTTTTGGATAGTAATTCCATACTAAACGCACTTCGGTTGGATATTTTTGTTGAAGTTCCAAAAGGTTTGCAAAGCTACTGTGAGTTGTTGGTGTAGCTAAATTACCAATAATGCTAATTCCTATTGGGGCTTCAATTAAACCTAATTTGTGGCTGGAATATGGTGTTGCTTCAACATTTCTGTATTGGTCTTTGTCTACTTCTACAGAAACTGTGTTTTTGCGATATTTGAGAAAGTTATATAAAGCGATTGCTACTTCGGTTCGTGTTAAATTGCGACCAGGTTCTAGCTTACTTTCTCTTTCGGGAAACAGCTTATAAACAGATGCAATCCCCGCTAAAGGTGCATACCAGGCACCAGGTTCTATATCAACATAACTGTGTGGTAGGTTGTCTGCTAGGTCGAAAGTTTTGGCAATTAATTTCAAAAATTCAGCTGTGTTAATAGCGTTTCCTGCTCTAAAAGTTTTGTCTTCATAACCGTTAATAATGCTTTTTTCTAATGCTTTTTTCTTCCGCCATCATCACATAATTCTTAAACCAGTGGTCTTGTTGAACATCATTAAAATTATTGCTTATTGCTAACTCGGGAATTTGATCATAGCGGGTTTGTAATAAAAATTTTACCGCTTCTGCTCTGTTAATTTCACGATGTCCCTTAAATTCACCGTCCGGGTAGCCACTGGTAATGTTGCGGCGGTACAATTCGGCTGCCGCCTTGCCTTCTAACATTAAAATATATGTGTCTGAGAAAGGGTTTTGATAGTTGTCGTAGTTTTCTAAAACAGCATCGTTGTATCCTGCTGTGGGTAATTTTTCTGCTGCTAAAGTTAGGGGGGCAATGTTAATAAAAATTGCGCTAACCAGTAATGCTATCAATGATTTTTTCATGTCTAATTTTGCTAGTATTAATTGTGCTAAAAGTACAGTTGAGCCGAGCGATTGTAAAGTATTACAAATTGGAGTAACATTGAAAGCTCATAGTATGTAACCCTTTTTTTATGTTGAATAATAGAAAAGCGGAGACTAAACATCCTGTTTTAGATGTCATTGCAAATAGATGGAGTCCTTATGCTTATGTCAATACACCGGTTGAAAAGGAAAAAATAATGTCTTTATTAGAGGCAGCGCGGTGGGCGGCATCTTCTTACAATGAACAACCTTGGGCTTATATTGTGGGATTTAACGGGGATGAAAATTTTAAAAAATTGGCGTCATTGTTGGCTGAAGGCAACGCTTGGGCAAAAACCGTACCAGTTTTGATGTTATCTACGGCGAAAAAGAAGTTCGCTCGTAATGAAAAACCAAATCGTCATTATATGCACGATGTGGGTGCTGCCAGTGCATTGATGGCTTTGGAGGCTACAGAGTTAGATTTAGCTTTTCATCAAATGGCGGGTTTTGATGTTGAAAAAGCTATTACAGAATGCGATATGGGAGAAGATTACGAGCCTGGTGCAATGATTGCAATTGGTTACTATGGCGATCAAGATGCTCTTTCGGATGATTTGAAAGGCCGAGAAACAGCACCTCGTGCGCGTAAAGATATGAAAGATGTGTTGTGGAAAACTGAAATTTAAACAGAATTGAGTGAATACAGCTATTGCAACATTGTTGCAATAGCTGTATTGTTGTTTCAATGTAAATTATTCAGATATGAAATATGTAGAATACGCTGAAGGCATTCTCAAGAATAATGCTAATCGTATTACCAAGCCCAGATTGTTGATTTTGGAGGCTATGTCTAATGCTAAGGTGCCTCAAAATGCCTATGACATTGCTACGGCAATTTGTGAAAAGGGTGAAAAAATTGATGTCACTACTGTTTATAGATTCTTGGAGATTTGTCGCGAAATTGGATTGGTGCATTTTGTTCAGCAGTCACAGGGGTATATGCCTTGTGAAGATTTTGTTTGTGAACAGCAAAAACATTGTCATCATCAATTCGTTTGTAAAAGTTGTGAAACTGTTTCTGAGATTCATTTTGATGATGTTTCTTTTTTGAAATCTTTGCAAAAACAGTTTAAAGGGTTTTTTATTGAAAATCATTCTTTGGAACTCTCTGGTTTATGTTCGGCGTGTCGTTAGTGTTTGTTAATATTTATTTAAAAAACAATTTTATGAAAATTTCGAAGAAAATATTGCTATCAGTACTTACTATTAGTGTTTTGATTTTAAGCGCATGTACAAGTAACACTGATGCTACAAATCCAAAATCAGAAAACTTTAAAGTTGTAACCACTATTGCACCGCTTTATTCATTTACGGCAAATTTAATTGAAGGAACTAGCACAGAGCTGGTTAATTTGATTCCTGCACAATCTAGCGCGCATAATTTTCAACTAACATCTAACATTGCAAAGTCAATTGAGGAAGCCGATTTAATTGTAATTAATGGTTTGGGGTTGGAAGAGTTTTTAACGGATTCGTTTAGTCAATTTCCAGATAAAGTTGTTGATACAAGTGATGGTGTTGGAGCTATAGCGCCAGAAGAAATGTTGAATGAAGAAGATGAGGACGAGCACGCAGGTGAGTACGATCCTCATATTTGGCTTGATCCTACTAATGCTATTAAACAGGTTGATAATATTACCAATGCTTTGGTGGCTAAAGATCCTGCTAATGAAGCTATTTATAAGCAAAATGGTGATGAATTAAAGAAACGAATTGTTGAATTGAATGTGGAGTTGAAAGCAGAGCTGGAAACAGTTACACCACAACCGTTTATTGTATTTCATGATGCATATCAGTATTTTGGTAGAGCTTTTAATTTAAAGGCTGAAGCCGCTTTTGAGCCTTTTCCTGGCAAGGCTCCTTCGGTTGTGTATTTAAGACAGCTATTGGATATTATTAGCGCGAAAAAAGTTAAAATTGTTTATGCAGAGCCGCAGTTTTCGCCAAAGTTATTGGAATCGGTTGCTCGTGATAATAATTTAACAATTGGGGAGTTGGATCCTATGGGGCAGACTCTTGAAAAAGACGGATATTTTGTTACTATGCGCAAAAATGTGGCCGAATTAAAAAGGACATTTGAAATAGCGAAGGAAGCAGAAACTCTTTATCAGTAAACGAATTATGGAAAACCAAATTTTAGAAGTTAACAATTTGACCGTTAATTTTGGTCTTAAAAAGCCAATTTTAGACAAAGTTTCTTTTAATATTAGCTCTGGCGAGTTTGTGGCACTGATCGGTTTAAACGGCTCAGGTAAGTCTACTTTGCTACATGCAATTATGGGCTTGGCGCCTGTTGCCAGTGGCACAATTATTAAAAATACCAAGAAGATTTTTTTTATTCCACAGCGCAGTGATTTGGATACTTCTTTTCCTGTAACGGTAAAAGAACTTTGCGAATTATTTGGGGCAGAACATTACGAAGATTATTTGGCGGAGGTTGGTATTTTGAGTTCATTAAATAAAAAGGTTGCCAACTTGAGTGGAGGGCAATTTCAGCGTGTTATGGTGGCGATTGCACTTTCGCGTCAGCCAGAATTATTGTTGCTAGATGAGCCTGTGAGTGGAGTGGATTTGGCGGGCGAGACCTCGTTTTATAAACTGATTAGTGATGTTAGAGCCAAGCATTCTATGGCTGTGGTATTGGTTTCACACGATATTCATTTGGTAATTAGTAGAGCCGACAAAGTGATTTGTTTGGCTAAGCATATTTGTTGTTCTGGAAAGCCGGAGGAAATAGTAGAAAGCAGTGATTTTAAAGAAACATTTGGCCCGTATTTAAAAACTTATTCACATCATCACGATCATGAGCATTGATTTTAGTTCACTTATTGATTTATGGAGTTACGCTTTTTTTTACAAAGCAGTTTTTGTAGGTGTTTTGATAAGCTTTTTATTGTCTTGGTTGGGCGCTTATGTTGTTTTGCGCAGAGAAGTTATTTTTGCAGATGCAATTTCTAATATTGCTTTTTTTGGTGTAGCTTTGGCTTTCTTTTTTGATTCATCAATATCCATTTTTATTTTGGGATCTTGTTTTGTTGCTGGTTTGATTGTGCATTATTTGCAGTCGAAACATATTTTACAAAGCGATTCGTTGTTGGAAATTTTGGCTCAAACTGGTTTAGCCTTGGCGGTGGTGATTATATCACTTTTAACGGGTTACAAAGCCGATTTAAGCCAGTTTTTGTTTGGTGATTTGCTAGGCTTATCTACTAATGATTTGTGGATAACTGTAGTGTTATTTGTGGCACTTTCTTTGGTTTTATTTTTAGGGCATCGCAATTTTGTACGAGTGTCTTTAAGCAATTATTTAAGCCAAAGTGTTATTAAAAATAAGGAGTTTTGGAATTTGTTTTTTGTGATTTTGTTGGCTATAAGTATTGGGTTAGCAATTAAGATTGTTGGTGTGTTGCTAGTTGCAGCATTTACAACGATTCCTGCTAATATTGCGAAGTTGTTAGTAAACACTTTAAAGCGAACATTTGTATTAAGTGTTATTCTGGGTGTGGTGTTAACCTTTTTAGGTATACATCTTTCTGCTTTGCTTAATGTTCCTAGTGGAGCAACCATTGTTTTGGTAATGGTTGTGGCACTAATTATGGCTTTAGCTAAAAGATCTTTGAAGTTTGATTAATCAAAATATGTAATGTTAAAATCTGTAGTATTTTTTGAGTTTCATCACAAACTAGATTTGGTTAATTCGGCAAAAAGATTGGGTTATAGAATTATATTGATTACAAAAAAACCAACCAAAACAGCCAAGGCAAATTTTGATAGAATATTGATTTGTGATTGGACAAAAAAGGGCGCGCTGGACAATGCAGTAGAGGAACTAAAAAGTACCGAAAAGGTGAAAGCAGTTTTAACAAACTATGAGCATTTTGTTGTCCAGCGCGCCTACTTGTCGCAGTTGTTGGGCTTGAGTGCGCCTAATGTTTTTTCCGCTTGCGCCACACGCAATAAGGCGATTCAACGCATGGCGCTAAACGCTTTGCAGGAGAACATTGATAATGCTTTGGTTTGTTCTTTAAAAGATGCTGAAAAGTATTTCGATCTTTTTGGCGGTGATGTTTTTTTAAAATCTATTGCCGGTATAAAAAGTCGGCATGTATTTCATGTTAAAAGTAAAAAGGAGCTTATTGATGCATGGAAAAAATTTCAAAAGTCGGTGAAAAAAGAGAGTTTAGACAAAGAGCTTTATGATGACTTTAGTTATTTAAATATTGATTTTGACTACCCAAATCCAGCTAAAAATTTGCTGATTGAAAAAGCTTGTTATGGCAGGCAGGTAGCTGTTTCTGCATTAATTATGAAGGACAAAGTTTGGCACACACCATCGTTTACCGACATTTATACTGCGGCCAATATTGGTCGAGATGATTCATTTTTGGCATTTAGAATTTTGCCATCTCAACATCAAAATCAATTCAATACTAAGCTGGATAAATTGGTTGAAAAAATCACTAAAGAATTGAAGTTAAAAAGTTGTGCATTTTTTGCTGATTTTATTTTAACTCCTCAAGATGAATTGAAAGTAATTGAGGTCGCGAGTCGTATTGGTGGCTATAGGCCAATGATGTATAGAGCTGTTTATAATTTTGATTTAACAGGTTTGCATATTAAAAGCTTAGTTGGTGAAGATTTGTTTCAACTTCAGGAATCTAAAAAAACTAAACCAAAAAAGTTTGTTTCTTTGTGTGAATTTTTTCCAAAACAAAATGGCAAGCTTGTAAAAATAACTAACTTATCAAAACTGAAAAAAGATCCTCAGCTTTTGTGGCTAAATGTTAAAGCAAAAAAAGGTAAAGAAGTTGGATTTGCTAAAGATGGTTATGAACCTTCTGTTGTGGCTTTATTGCAGGGCGCAACTTACGATGAGGTATATAAAAAGAGCCTGTTTTACCAGACTCTTTTAGATATTGAAGTTGTATAACTTTATTGAAAATTAGTCTGAAATTTCAAAAGTTAATTCAATTTGCATTGTTACATCAACATTATTTTGTTGAACAGAATCGTAATAAGCGCCTCCGTTGTCGTATGAGTATTCATTGATGTAAAGAATTTTGCCTAGTTTTACATTAAAGATACTTGCTAGGTTGGTGGCTTTTAATTTTGCGCTTCTAATTGCCATTGTTCGGGCTTCTGTTTCTGCTGCAAGTTTGTTGCTTACTTTGTAGCTTGTGCCGCCAATGCGTACACTTTCAACATCTACAACACTATCTAAAATGTCGGAAATTTTGTTGATGTTGCTAATTTCCACAGTCATGCTGTAGCTGGCGTTATAACCTTTTACAGCTTGTCTGCTATTTGTTGTTACTAGAGCTTCGCTGTAGTCGTAGTCGGGGTATAGGGTATAGTAACTGTTTTTGATATTTCCTTGTCCAACGCCTTGTGCAAGTAAAATGTTAGTTACTTTTTTAACATCTTCTCTGTTTTTATTTTGAGCTTCCTTAGCAGTAATGCCTTTGGTCTCAACACTTAAGTTTAAAATGGCGGCATCGGCCTGCACGGTTGTTTTTCCGCTTGCGGTAACGTGTATGCTGCGAGGAGCATATTCTGCTGTTGTGGAGGCAGCAGATACGGCAGGTACGGTTGAAAACATCAAAGCTGTAATTAACAACGCTTTGATACTCATGGAATTTAGCCTTTTCATATATTATGAAGGTTAAAGAAATATTTATTCCTATCTATTTAATCACCTTGATGATTTTTCATTACAACTTTTCTTCAAGCAAAAAATCGCAAAATGTTGTGAAATGTATTTTGCCGTATTTTCTTTCTATTGCATTTGCTAAAAAATAAATTATGATTGAGCCAGTTCATTGAAATATTGGGAGGCCTAGTGCTAATAGCGAATGGTCTTAAGTTAAATCTCCTTAAATGTTCTTTTGAAAAAAAGAGTGCCTAAGGGTAGTTATCTTCAATAAAATCAAACTCCCTCCCAATTTATTTTGTGGGTGCTTTTTTATATATATTTAATAAACTGGAATATGCCAAGTTTTGAGCTGTTTGCTGTAATTGCGTTAGTAGTTTTTGCAGGGTGGGACTTAATTGTGGGTGTGGTAAACGATGCGGTAAATTTTTTGAATTCGGCAATTGGGGCTAAGGCTGCAAGCAGAATTACTATTATGATAGTGGCAAGCTTGGGCATGATTATTGGTGCAACTTTTTCGGACGGAATTATAGAGGTTGCGAGAAAGGGGATTTTTACACCAAGTTTTTTTAGCACTGGAGAAGTAATTACTATATTTTTAGGTGTTGTGTTGGCCGATATTATATTGCTAGATTTATATTCCACATTTGGTTTACCAACTTCTACAACGGTTTCTGTTGTATTTGAACTTTTTGGAGCAGCGCTTATTATGGGTTTTTGGAAATTCGGTAATTTTGAAGAAGCTTGGCAGGTAATTAATTCTGCTTCTGCGATAAAAATTATTTTAGGTATATTGTTATCTGTTGCTGTGGCGTTTGTTGTTGGTTTAATTGTGCAATTTTTCACCAGACTATTGTTTACTTTTGATTATAAATCGAGGTTGGAATCTTGGGGCTTTTTGTGGTGTGGAGTGGCTTTAACGGCTTTAATGTATTACATTTTGATTGAAGGTGGTAAGCACGCAAATTTTTTAAGTGCTTCTTTTAAGAGTGCTTTGCAAACCAATGTTTGGCAAATTGCTTTGGGTATGTTTGTGGGCTTTTCTGTGCTTTCTTTTCTGTTAATAAAAATGAGAGTAAATATTTTGAAGTTTATTATTTTACTTGGTACAGCTGGTTTGGCAATGTCGTTTGCTGGTAACGATTTAGCAAACTTTATTGGTCCGTCTGTGGCAGGTGTAAATGCTTATTTAGGTGCAGATTTGGCAGGTAGCTTGCCAACTCCTACTTGGGTTTTATTGGGTGCAGGTATTGTGATGTCGTTGGCTATGAGCTTTTCTAAAAAGGCTAGAACAGTTACAGAAACAGAAGTGAGTTTGAGTAGTCATAATGAAAAGGATGTACAAAGATGGAAACCTACGATTTTTGCGCAAAAACTTGTTGTGATTGTAACTTTTGTGCACGGGGTTGTGGTTTCTATTTTGCCGAAAAAATTTATTAATTGGATGTCTAAGCGCTGGGTTACACCTAAAACACATGGAGAAAGAGGCGAGTCGTTTGATTTAATTAGAGCTTCTGTAAATTTAATGGTTTCGGCTGCGATTATTTCGTATGCGACTGCTCAAAAATTGCCCCTTTCAACAACCTATGTAACTTTTATTGTGGCTATGGCTACATCTTTAGCCGACCGAGCTTGGGGCAAAGATTGCGCTGCCAATAGAGTGACTGGTGTGTTTTCTGTTGTTGGAGGATGGTTTTTTACTGCGGCGATGGCAATTACAATGGCCGCTATTATGACTAGTCTTGTGTTTTGGGCTCGAGGTTATGGTTTAGTGTTTGCTGTATTAATAGTTGGCACAATGGGCTACAAATTATTTAGAGTGCACGAAAGAAGACTTGCTTCTAAAGCCTAATACCTTTAAAAAATATTGGAACAAAATTAGTTTTCAATATGGAAAATAAAATTCACGATGTGGTGATTGTTGGAGGAGGTGTTATAGGCACTGCGCTAATGTTTGTTTTGAGTAAATACACAAATGTTAATGATGTTTGTTTAATTGAAAAGGCTGGCGATGTAGGGGAGTTGGTGTCGAATTCTAAAGGGAATAGTCAAACTTTGCATTTTGGTGATATTGAAACAAATTATACGCTTGAAAAAGCTACACAAGTAAATGAATGTGCCTCTTTGGTTGCAGGTTTTTTGCACAAGTTTGCTGAAAATGAAAACCTATACAAAAAGTTTAATAAAATGGTTTTGGCAGTTGGAACCGAAGAAATTGAGGTTTTAGAAAAACGTCACGCTGAATTTCAAAAATTATTCCCTCGTTTAAAAAAAATTAATCGGCAGGAAATTGCTGACATGGAACCAAATGTTGTTTTGGGTAGGCCAGAAAACGAGGAGATTATGGCTCTGTTTAGCCAAGATGGTTATACGGTTGATTATGGTGCTTTGTCTAAAAGTTTTGTGAAAAAATCTGCCAAGTTTGAACTTAAATTGAAGACAAAATTAAAATCGGCGAACAAGGAGGCTTGCGAAAAAAACGGGGAAATTTATGTTTTAAAAACTTCTCAAGGAGTGCTTAGAGCAAAAACAGTAGTTTTTTGCTTGGGCGGTTATAGTCTTTTGTATGCCAAATCTTTGGGTTATGGCAAAGAGTTTTCGGTTTTGCCAATTGCAGGTAGTTTTTATCATACCAAGCACTTGTTAAACTCTAAGGTTTACACTTTGCAGGATCCAAGTTTGCCATTTGCCTCTGTGCATGGCGATCCCGATTTAGATCATTCAGACAAAACTCGTTTTGGCCCTGTGGCTAAGGTTGTTTTGATGTTGGAAAGAGGTAATTACAAGTCTGTTAGTGGATTTTTTAGAGTTTTTGGGGTGAGTTGGGGTGCAATTGTTACTTTGTTCAAACTGATGATGAACTGGAAAATGTTTGGATTTATTTTGCTGCAAAGCTTGTATGGATTGCCTTTTGTGGGTAAGAGACTCTTTTTAAAAGATGTGCGAAAAATTGTGCCGAGCGTTCAGGCAAGTGATATTGAAAAAGCGAAGGGCTATGGCGGTGTGCGACCTCAAATTATCGATAAAAATAAACGCTGGCTTAGTTTTGGTACAGCTCGCATAGTTGGTAAGAACGCCATTTTTAATGTTACGCCTTCACCGGGTGCCAGTATGTGTTTGGCTACGGCTTTGGAAGATGTAAAACAGGTGGTGGAGTTTTTGGGAGAAGGGTATACTTTTGATGAAGTTGCTTTTAAAATGGATCTAAGCTCTTAAACCCTTGACCGGCTAAATTATGGATTATTTTGCACATGGAGCTTGGAGTTACTTGGCTTTTTGCAGGCGCAAAAAGGTTTGGTGGGCTGTGTTTTTTGGCGTTTTGCCCGACACCATATCTTGGGTGCCCTTTTTTATTTATCGGCTAGTTACGCAAAGCTTTGGTTTTTCTAAGCCAGAATTAGTGATGGTGCCCGATTGGGTGCATCTTTTGTATGGATTTAGCCATAGCATTATTATTTGTGCAGCTGTGTTTTTGATTGTTTACATTGTTAAAGGCAAA
>JBGAUX010000021.1:0-18033 GCA_044228405.1 Candidatus Altimarinota bacterium
GCTTCAGCTTCTTCAGCCGCAGCATCAGCCGCGAGTTTAGCCTCAATTTTAACAATAAGTGCTTCATTTTCAGGACGCAACCTTTTAGTCAAAGCTTGTTCCCTAAAAGCCATCATGATCTCAAATGTTGCTTCAGGTATATCTCCCTCTAGAGCTGGAGTCCGGCCCGCTCCTCCTTCATTAAATCTTGCTTCTGCCTCGCCAGCTCTACGTTCAACCTCTGGCATAGTTAACACATGCGGTGGGTCCCCAGCTGGCATTATTACTTCTTCAGCATCAACATCTTGTGGTCCGTTTGGTCCTGACATATAAATGTATTAAATATAAGTTCGGATTATAAAACCCTTTTCAACTTTAGTCAATAGCCACACACTAATCTTCTTCTACTTCCCCCATTTCAGCTTCTTTTCAAACCGCTCTTCATCATCATATGGCCCAATTAAAGCCATCCGCATCTCCTCAGGCTTTAATATGTCGCTTGCCACTCTTTGAATATCCGCAACAGTAACCTTGTCTAGTTCTGCCATAATCTCGTCTGGTGTTTTTGCACCGCCCAATAAAAGTTCGTATTTAGCGATTAAATGTGAAAACTCTTCCGAATCTTCCAGCTTCAACACCATTTTACCCTTAAAATAAGATTTAGCCTTTTTCAATTCTTCCTCTGTAACGCCATCATTAAGCAAAATTTCGTACTGTTCAATAATGCCTTCAATGGCTTCATCAACTCGTTTTAAATCAACACCCGCAGTGGTACTAATAATACCAGTATCGGCATAATCATCAGTATTTGTATGAATGTAATAGGCAATTCCCTTAGCTTCACGCACACCTAAAAACATTCTAGAACTCATATTTCCACCCAAAATCACACTTACTAATTTTAACGCCCAATGATCTGGATGTTGCTCGCTGTAAGCTGGAAATCCAATTGAAACATGCGCTTGCTCGGTTTTTTTGTTTTGCAGGTGCACTCTTTTATCCTTCACAATGCCTTCAAACGGCTTAAATCCATAAGATTTTGGCTTATCCTCCATAGGCATATTTTCGCTAACCATTGCTACAATTTGCTCATGCGTAATGTTTCCAGCCACCGAAACCACAATATTTTTTGGCACATACAATTCTTGTTGATACTTCACAAATTGCTCTCTAGTTACAGTGTTAATCAGCTCCTTTGTACCAACTTGATCCCAACCCAAGGGCTGATCGCCATACAAAAGTCGCTCAAAATTCCACCCAATTTGATACATTGGCGTATCTTGATACATATTGTATTCCTCCATAATTACACCTCTTTCCTTGTCAATTTCCGCTGGGTCAAAAGTTGAATTTAGCAACATATCTGCCAACACATCCATAGCAATATTAATGTTATCTGCAGCCACTTTTACATAGTAGCCCACATATTCTTTGCCAGTAAAAGCATTAAATTCACCTCCAACTCCATCAATCGCTTCCGAAACCTCTTTTGTATTCTTGTATTTTTTCGCTCCCTTAAAGAACATATGCTCTAAAAAGTGAGAAATACCATTGATTTCTGGTGTTTCGTAACGAGATCCCGCACCCACCAAAATTAAAATAGTAGCTGACTTTGTATTTTTTAAAGTTTCAGTTACCACTCTTAGGCCATTTGGCATTGTAGTCTTTTCGTACATATATATTCATTAAAAGTTAAAAGGAAATTAACACATTACAGAAATCAAAGCAAAACCTGGACATATGAGGCCAAATTTCATATCCTATAGGCCTCCTCAAATAACTATGCGCCAAAAAACAATTTCACATAGAGCACCCAAATTACCAGCAAATAAAATATACTGGGTAATGGGTATAATGATTTTTATAGCGATTAGTATAGTTATTAGGCTTTTTTATTTACAAATAATAAAGCATGATTTTTATCAAGCCAAAGCCACTTTAGCTCATTCCGGCTACACAGAATTGCCAGCTCGTAGAGGCGACATACTAATTCAGGACTCACATTCGGGCGAAACTTTTCGTATAGCCACTAACACAACTTTAGATTTGCTGTATGTAGACCCAATTTTAATTAAAGATCCTAATTTTTTGGCAGATCAACTTGCACCATTACTTTTTGATCTTGAAGAAAGTAGAACATTAGACAAAGAAAGAATTTTAGAAGCCTCAAAAACATTGGCGCCTGATATTTCTGAAGAAGAAAAAAACAAACTTTTAAGAGAAAAATCTGATGACGAGCTGAAAACCGACTTTAAAGCAGAGCTATTAACCAAATTTCAACAAAAGCAAAGATTGAAAATTCTACTTGGCGAAAACATGGATCAAAACGCGCTTTTGGCTATTCAACAACAAAATTTAGTAGGTATAGAAATAAAAGATAACAACTTATATATATATCCACCGCAAATTACAGAACACAAACACATAGCAAAACTGCTTGCCGATTATGTAAATATTGCACCTGCAGCG
The DNA here is from genome assembly GCA_044228405.1 of Candidatus Altimarinota bacterium. GTDB lineage: Bacteria > Patescibacteriota > Gracilibacteria > UBA1369 > JBGAUX01 > JBGAUX01. The sequence goes on from JBGAUX010000021.1 coordinate 2,449, forward strand.
CTAGAAAAAATACTCCACGGTGAAAACCGATACACCGTTATAAAAAAGAAAATTCATCCCGACATCTCCGCTCAAATTAAAGAATTATATGCAAAAAACCGTGAAAAAATGGTAGGAATTGGACTGCAAGAAGAGTACTTCCGCTATTATCCAGAAAAGAATTTTGCCTCACAGGTAATTGGATATTTAGATAATGCCAACAGCGGGCAATATGGCATTGAGCGAAAATTCAACACCCAACTACAAGGTAAAAAAGGGGTTTTTCAAACTCAAAAAGATTCAATTGGCAGACAAATTACAGTTGGCGACAGCATAATTCAACCAGCCGTAGATGGTGACAATATCGTGCTCACAATAGACCGTTCAATTCAGCTGCAAGCCGAAAAACTACTCGCCGAAAGGGTTCCACAATACAGAGCAGACAGCGGACAAATTTTAGTTATTGAAGTAGAAACAGGGAGGATACTTGCGATGGCACATTATCCAACTTTTGACCCAAATTCATTTGGTGCTGTTTTAGAAAAAGAGGAAATCAATTTAACAGAAGAGGAAATTAATAAATTAGTTGTTATTGATGAAGAACAGGGAATTTACCATCTATATCTAAACGACTACACAGGCGAGCGCTTAACTATTTACAAAGAGCTTCGCAAAGACGGCACCACAGTTTATAAAAAATTTATTAATACAGTGGGCGCAGAAGTTTACCATAATAAAATAGTTGCTTGGCCATACGAACCGGGCTCTGTTTTTAAAGCTATAACAATTGCTACAGGTATTGATGATGGCGATATTACCCCTCAAACCACCTACAACGACACGGGACCCATAGAGGCCGATTTTAATAAATACACCCAAAAGTACGACGCCATCATAAAAAACGCTACAAACAACTACTATGGCCTTATAACCATGACTCAAGTGTTGGAGAAGTCTCTTAATACAGGTACGGCTTTTGTTGCTAAAAAAATCGGTAAAAATTTATTCTACAGTTATATCAAAAAATTTGGCTTTGGTGAAAGAACCGATATAGAATTTGATAACGAACAAGCTGGCAATATTCCATACTATGATGATTGGACAGAAAGTGAATTGATTAATCACGGGTTTGGCCAAGGTTTAACGGTTACTCCTTTGCAAATGTTAAATTCATATGCAGCCATAGCCAATAAAGGCGTATTGATGCAACCATATATTGTTGACCATATTGAGCACGATAATGGAAAAGTTACTGAATTTAGGCCAAAAACTGTACGCAGAGTGATTTCGGAAGAAACCGCGAACATGGTTTCGGCAATGCTAACAAGCGCTGTAGAAAACGGTGTTGCGCAGCCAGCTAAAATAAAAGGGCACTTTGTAGCCGGTAAAACAGGTACTGCTCAAACATACAGGGGTAACACACCTTTAACTGGTGTAGGCACCACAATAGCCACATTTACTGGGTTTGCACCTATAAATAACCCAAAATTTGCTGTGTTGGTAAAGTTTGATAAACCAAAAACAGTAGAATGGGCCGATGCAACATCGGCCCCTACATTTAAGCAATTAGCGGAATTCCTTTTTGACTATTACAATATTCCTCCGGACAAAAAGGATTAAGAGGTCTTTTTCATACAAAGATCAAATTTTTCTGAAGCATCTTTCCAGTTAGCGTTAGCCAAAAAGTCGTCGATATATTTTGCTCTATCGCTACCGTAATCCATAAAGTAAGCATGCTCGTAAGTGTCCAAAACAAATATCGGCATACAACCCCAAACGCCACCTTGATTGTGCATATCGCCAATATAGTTGTGCAACCGACCGTCGTTAAAGTCATAAGCTAAAACCACCCAACCTCTTGCAGACATACCGCAAGCGATAAAACTCTTTTTCCAAGCATCAAAAGACCCCCACTCTTTTTCCAAAGCGTCTTTAAAAGCGCCGTCGGCCAAAACGCCATCGCCACCCAAGCACTTAAAATACCTTTCGTGTAAATAAACGCCGTTAGCAGCAAATGTTTGTTCTGCCTTTAAAGCTCTAAAATCACTATAAGTTGCGTTGCCAGCTGGCTCAACTTCTCGCAATTTAGCCTCAATTTCATTCTTCTTATTTACATAACCCACATACAATTTATCATGATGAATTTCCAATGTTTTCTCCGAAATTCCACCCATGTTTTTCATTGCAAACGGCAAATCTTTTGCTTTGTAATCCATAAAAAAGTTGTTAAATATTAAATACTATTAAGTCTTATTGAATTGAAATATAACCGGCACCAAAACTTTCAGTACGGCTAGCCTTTGAACCAAAAATGACTGTTTTCAATGGTTGAAAATGCGCCTTAATTTCTTCATATTCTTGTTTATCGCTACTTGAATCTTGTGAATCAGCGTAAATAGCCTCAACAAATCTATCCGCCAAAGCCCAAGCTGGTGCAGTGTTTAAGTATGCCAAAGCACCTTGTTGATACTCGCTACCAATTTCGTTTAAAGCATTTTTATATTCACTAGAGCCACTCAATGAACTCTTTCCATAAAGTTTATCTAAGTTTTGATGAAGTGTTACCAAGAAAACATTGTCTCCTGTCACACCATAATAAAATTCAATAGCTAAATTGGTCATTCCAGCTGGCACACCTATTTCACTCAAAGCCTCTGCCGATAATTTAGAAAGATCGTAGCTAATTTTATTAACTTTGTTGCCTTTAAAATCAACATCTGTTTGCTCCAAAGCCTTTAATTGATCTTCTGTCATACTTGCTTTAGCACCTGTTAACAACAAGCTTAAGTTAGAATTCACAACCGTCATAGTTCGTTTAGCAGCTTCCACATCAGCCGAAGCATCAATTGCAAAGCCAAAACCAGGCACCAAAGCCCCACCATCAGTTATATAAAATGCAACATTCTTTTTTGCAAAAGAAGCGACATCTTTATCCCAATCCAAACCAGTTACAGATTTAAATTGTTGTTTAAAGTCCTCAAGAGTAATGCCAGCCAGTGGCATTACTATACCGCCAAATTCACCAACAACTTCCATAACACCCTCACCTAATTCTTCATAAAAAATCACACCTTCACCAGGTATTCTTTTCATCAATGTTAAATCACCTGTCATCCATTCATACCCTTCATCTTCAGCTTTAAGCCTAGATTCATCTGCAAAAGAATAAGTTTTAAATCTCACTCCTTCATCTTCCAAAGTTACAACAACACCACTCGCTTTTTCAAAAGCAAATCTCTTAGCATAAAGTTCTGCAAACTTGTCACCTGCTAATTTTTGTTCCTCTGTGGAAGCACCAAAAGCAGATTTAAAATTTTCCAATGCAGATTCAGCTACAGCTTGAGAATCCACATAAAGGTACATCACATGAGGATAAAGCAAATTTGAAAACACTGTTTTAAATGTTTCATTATCAGTAATATTTTTCTCTCCACTTCGCGCTCTTTTTACTGAACTCAGCCAATTTTCCAAGGAATTAGAAATCAACATCATATCTTGATATCTACCCACAAATACTCCTTCTACTTCGTAAACATCATCTTGTTGACCCTCAATTTTTTTCAGTTTTTCTTTATCAACCAAAGCTTTCATCATAGCATTGTACTTTTCTACATTTTCAATCTTAGCTACAAAATAAGCGCCTCCATCAAACTCAGTAGTTGATTCAGCAATTTCTGGATCAAATTTTGTCATCTCTCCTGTATAGCCAATAGGCTCACTACTAGCCGAAATATCTTCCGGCGCATCTTCCGAAGTAATTTCCCCAATAGGATAGCCATTAGAAGGCATCTCATCAGGATAATTCTTCTTGTTTAAATATTCATACCCCTTTTTATCAATAGCAACTACAAATCTTGGATTATCACCCCAGATAGGTAAAAAATCGTTAGCAAAGCTAATTCCACTCTCTTCAACTCCATCATCAAAATTAGTAAAAGCTTCATTTTTCCATTCACTCCACTTAGTATCATCAACAAATTTTGCCCTTAATTTATTGAAAGCACCAGTTTGAGATGCCTCCTGCATATCAATCCCAGCAACCAAAACAGCATCTTGTGGAAGAAATTTTTCTCCATAAAAACCAGTTTTAGTGGCAATGTTAGTTTTAAAAACATCTGTTGTAGAAATACTATCACCCTTAAATAGTTGGCATCCACTCGCTATAATTATTATAGAAAAAGTTAGCAACATAGCTGACACTTTTTTAATCGACATAAACTTGAAGTTAAAATTATTAAAATTGACCATTACGAAAAACAGTCTAGCAAAAACAACCCTAAAACAAAAGTAAGAGTTACAGTTGCTAAGTTGTTTACTGTTGACCGACTTCTTGTTCTAGTTGTGCAGCTTTTTCAGCTTCTGCTTTCTCGGCTTCTCTCAATTTAGCCAATTCAGTTTGAGATTCCTTAATCAGTCCTTCGTCGTCCATATGGGCTATCAAAATACCAAGTTTAACAATTGCAGCATTCAATTCCGGTTGATTTCGAACCACAAATTCAATATCACCCGCACCATTAAACAAATCTCTATACCTAAAGTCAGGTAGCGCTTTATTTCTCTTGAAAACCTCACGCAGACCCATACCTAACTCAGTTGCACTATCCAAACCAAACACATAAGAAGTTCCTGCAGCTAAGCCTTTTAAGCCCTTGGCAGTATACTCCGCCAAACCCAGTGCGGCTTTTCCAGCAAAACCTGTAAAATTCAATACTCCGTCTACCAGACCATTATTTCTCACAAATTTAAGAGCCAAAGATCCATTAGCCTTAGTCCAATCAAAACCATTCTCCAAAACAACTTTCCATTCCAAGTTTGAGATTTGCTCAAGAGTTTCAGCTTTTTCTGCCAAAGATAAGCTGTCATTATCTAGCTTCAATTTAAGATCAGCAAGTTTACCCTTATTTGTATCGGCAAATTTTGCAGCCGCTTCTGCTTCCTTGGCCGCTTCGGCAGCTTTCACAGCTTTTGCCGCTTCTTCTGCTGCTGCCAATGCGGTTTTTTCTTCAAAAAGTTGCTTAGCCATTGCCTTATAAATAGATATTTGTACATCTTCCAATTTCCAAGGAGAGATTCCAGCCCCCCCCTTAAAATCATCAGTGTACCCTATCACTTCATAAGGAGCTGTTCTTTCAATTCCTTTAACATTAACATCATCAAGCAATTCATAAGTTAAGTCATCAACACTTCCAAAGTTTTTACCAGCAAACTTTGTACGGTATTTTGCCAATTCAGCTTTTAAAGCCGGATTAGAATCAAAATCCACTACAATATCTTGTGCCTTTTGAAATCTTTCTAGATTACTAACTTTTGCTTCTGCCCTCAATGTTAGATTCTGGTCTGCAAGTGGGGTGTCCACCAAAGTTGCTTGATCTGTTCTCACTGCATCGTCCACTAGAGTTGCTTCCTCCGCAACAACAGCTGATTTTTGACCTGTAGATTCTAATTTAGTCATCCTTTCTGCATTGGCAATATATCTCTCCCTCAATAATTTACCGTACGCCCAGTTGGGACTATTTGCCAACATACCTTTAGAATCTTCAAAAATGCCCAATATTGCTTCTTTATTAAAAACTTCAATTTTATCAACTTTTCCAAAAAGCATTTCAGGCAAAATTTCAGGTAAAAGTTTTTGCATCTGACTCATCAACTTTTCATTCTTAGCACTTAATTCGCCCACTTTTCTAATATTTGCGTTTCTACGTAACACACTCAAAGTTTTACTTGCCCCCTGAAGGCTGAAAAATTCACCCTTCATAGCGCCAACACCTACCTTAAGTGCTCCAGAAGCAACCCTAAAAGGTGTTTTAATTAAAAACCCACCTGTTTCCATCAATGCTCGCGGTGCTGTTCTTGCAAAATCAATAGAGGCAATTCTAACAAACTGTCCCATCTTATTAAATACGCCTGTAGAAGCAGAAGCAGCTCTCAAACCAGCGCCAGCGGCACCAGCACCGGTAGCTGTCAACAATATATTGCCAGCAATTTTAGTCATTCCAAAAAATGCATTCCCGTTTTCAAATTCTTCAACTTCGAGTAAAGCTTTACCAACTTCTCCTAACCGGCTTGGGTTCTTCACCAAATCAACAATTCCTTTAATAGACTGTCGCGTATTTAATGCCAACTGCCCAACACCAGCGCCCAAATCAACCACAAAATCAACTAAACCAGCACCGATTTCAGCCACTTGTCCTACAAATGGAGTATCAATATTTTTAGCTTTTTCAATAGTTGCATGATACCAATCGGCAACACCAGTTTTTTCATCTATCCAATGTGCAGCAGCCAAAATCCCATCTTGCACCACAGGAAGAGCCCCAGCTATTAAACCCAAAGGTAAACCACCCATCAACGCTACCGGCAAAGCAATACCTATGCCATCTAAATTTTTTCTAAACCAATTATCTTCTTTTAAACCCATTAAATCGTATGCACCATTAAATACACGCTTTAAAGAAAGCGTATTCCATGCAACATCTACAACGCTTCCTCCGCCAATCTCTTCTTGGGCAAGCATTTGATCCCTTTGATTTTTAAGAGTTTCCACCGTAGACATATTGGCAACTTCTAGCTCCAAATGCTGCAAATCAGCAGTTTCCTTAATGTCAAAAGCAGCGTCTTGTTCATCTTCGGCAACAGCAATATTTTCATCTAAATTTTCTGTCAAATCCTCTAAACCTGCTACAGCACTAAGCTTCATAGCCTGCTGTTGAGTTTCAAATGTGCTCTGCATGCCACTAATTTTCTGTGCAAAATCGAGAATAGTTTTATTCTCGATGCTATCAAGATTTAACAAAGCATAATTTACTCTCACTTTTACATCCTCACCTGCCACAGTTAATTTTTGACTTGAAGTAACAACGGCCTTTACCTCTGTCTGAAAATAATTCTTAGATTCACTAGCATCACTCTTATTTTCATTCAAAATCACAATTCTTTTTTCTATTTCCTCTTTTTGCGCATCACTTAACGAAGGATCTTGTTTTTTTGCTTCCAAAGTTTCAATAGCCTTATTCAGTCCGTCCTCTAACTCATCATGATTTAATAGTTTTTCTCGAGAATTTTGCCCTTCTTCATCTAAAATCTGCTTTTGATTCTCTATAAATTGTGTTTGGCCATCTCGCAGTGCCAATATCTGCTGCTGCCTTTCACGAATAATCGCTAATTTCTCTTCTTGCTCTCTTTTTAATACTTCAACATTAAGCTCAAAAATATTCTTCGCTTCTACAGTTCGTGCAGTGCTTTGAAGGTTAAATCTATTCAAAATCTCCTCTTTTTTACCTCCGGCATCCACATAAGCCTGCATTTTTTCACTATACAAATCTTGCCCTTGAGAGCTCAAATCGTTAGCTGCAGCCAAAACTACATCTTTATATTTTTCAATCTCCCTAAGGGCAGGATTATAACCTGTAGCAATATCCGCCTTTTTAGCTTTTAACATTAAATTAGCCTTACCCACCTCAAGGTTTCTTTCGGTATCACTTGGCCAAAAACTATCAAAAATATCGTAATTTTCGGCAGCCTTTTGCCCCTTTGCAATCTCTTTATTGGCATATCCCATTAAAGCCTGCAAATAGTTTGAAGTATCATCAATGTCTTGTTGAGCGCTGGCAATTTTATTAAAATTATCCTTAACATTTTCAAAAGTAAGCGGTGCATCTAAAACAATCACCGGAGTAGACCCCATTCTAGTGCGAGCCTTATCCATTTTATCCTTCAATTGACCCAAATTAGGCTCTTTTAATGAAGGTTTGGCACCAAAAGCTTCCAGTTGAGATTTCAGACCATTCACCTCTTCCACATATTCCTCAGGAACATTCTCCAAAGCGCCAAAAGCCTCTTTGTAAATGGCCAATTGCTTTTCTACCGATTCCTTTTTAAAAACGTCGACTTTATCTAAAAGTTTATATTTTCGGCTTGGTTCTACCGTTTTCATTTCTTGATATTTCTTTTTTTGCATCTCCAAACTATCCTTTTTTACAGCCCTCAAAGCCGCTTTTAGTTCTCGTTTTTTCTTTGATTCAACTCGTTTAACAGCCCTTTGTTCTGCATCTCGCTTACTGCGCTCTACTTGTTTTACAGTTTCTGCAGGTGCATCCGCTGGTTTTTCATCGCCTTCAGGGGCTTGTGCAACACCCTCAACACCGGCAACAAAGTCACCTCCAGCTCTTTCTATTTGAGCCAAAGCATTAGAATCAATTCTACCAATAAGTTGAAGAAAAGTATCACGAATAGCATTTAATTTTTCCGCAGCTTTGTCTTCACTCAAGCTTGCATCAGCTAAAACTGCATCAAACTGCTTTTGAGCCGCATCTAAAAGTTTTTTAGAATATTCCTCAGGTGCTCTTTTAGCCCCCAAGGCATCCTTGATTTCACCGAAATTAATTTGTTTTACAATTTCTTTATTTGGCATTTTTATTTTTAAGTGACTTTTTCAAAACATCACGCCCTAAAGACGCAATACCTTGAACCTGTACATTAGCTTTAATTTTTTTAGATATAGCCATTAAACCTTTGCCAAAAGCTTCTACATTCGAAGAAGCTACTGTTGTTAAAATTGCTCGTTTTTTGGCTTGTGCTTGTTCAAAAAGCTCTTCAACTTTTGCGAGTTTACTGTCGCTCATTGGCGCCAACAAATCACAAACTCGTTGATAATCACGCTTGTCCAAAAGCAACGATTGCAAAATCATTTTTTTAAGCCTTTCCTTTCTTTCTTCCAGAGCGGTAACCATAAATGAACAATAAATCTCATTATTGTACCATAAAACCACCCTAAAAACAATACAGGCTACCCAAAAGTAAATGTAAAGGCCTCCAAACCTTTGTCTAAAGCTTTAATTTGTAGTGTGTGCCTGCCAGGTTTGCCCTGCAAATCAATCAAATTATATAAATCAGCGTTGGTTATAGTCACCAAACCATCTTTAACTTCCTGGCCATCAAGAAAAATTTGTACACGCACTGGTTTATTATCAAATCCACCAGCTACAAAATTCACTTTATTTGCCTCAAAATTAAGATAAATAGAACTCCCCACTTCGCCTACTTGCATACTCTCTTTCAAAATTTTCCAAACACCTTCAAGTGCAAAAGCATCTTTTGCTAAAGATTTTTCATCTAAACTAAAAGCACAATCCTTATCGTAACAATCTTTTGAAGGTAAATTTTGCAAATACTCCAAACGAGAATACCCGAAATATGTTTCAGGAGTTTTTACCATAGAAGAATCTACACTCTCAGCATCAATTTTTCCGTCTTTCATTTCCACGGCATTTTCACCTAAAACTTTTGCTCGTTCATTTAAAAGTTCGACAATTTTTTCCTCTGTTTCATCGTAAGCCCCCTCGCCAATGTGATCATAAACAATAAATCCATCAATATCTATCAAGTATTTACGAGGCCAGTAGCGGTTTTTATATGCCTGCCAAGTAGAAAAATCATTGTCCAAAATTACAGGATATTTAATGCCGTACTTTTCTACGGCTCGTTTTACATTTTCATATTCCTTTTCAAAATCAAATTCAGGTGTATGTATAGCCAAAATTTCCAACCCATCTTTTTCATAACGCTCATACCAGGTGTTTAAATAGGGCAAAGTTCTTTGACAATTAATACAAGAATAAGTCCAAAAATCGACCAAAATCACCTTTTTGCCAATTAACTCATTAACGGTAATTCCATCAGTATTAATAAATCCATCAGGTGTTGTTATTTCTTTAGCAACTTCATATTTCTCCTTTTTCGCCGAAATTCTTTCCTCAGCATTTTGACTACTCAAATTCAAATTAACCTCTTGCACACTGGTATTACTCGGAGCAACATTAGCTTTGCGTGACTCCAAATACCACACCGAAATAACAATTAAAATTGCTACCAAAGCTAATAATATTTTTTTTATTGTAGGTGTCATTGAAGAAGAATTTTATTAAGAAAATCAAAATTAGCAATTAAACTAAGGCTTTGCGTAAACACCAAAACACCCAAAACAATTAAAATCACGCCAAAAGCAATATTGATATAACCTAAAACTCCAGCGTAACGAATAATCACAGACCTCGCTTGGGCCGCAAATAAACCCACTAGCATAAATGGAAGTCCCAAGCCCAAAGAATACGCAAATAACAAGTATAATGCTGTTCCAGGTTGACTAGCCGCCAAGCCGATAATGGCTCCCAAAGCCGCGCCAACACAGGGTGTCCACCCGGCAGCAAAAGCTGATCCAAATACAAATGAAGTAAAATAACGAGATTTAAACTTAGTTTTAACCTCAAATTTGTACTCTTTATTTAAAAAAGCTGGCTTAACTAAACCAGTTAAGTATAAACCAAAAAATATTACGATAATCCCACCCAAGCGAGATAACCAAGTTTGAACTTCGTAAGCCACTGAGCTTAAAACAGTATTAAGTAAAACACCTAACACCGCAAAAACCACAGAAAAGCCTAAAACAAAGAAGATGCTATTAATAAAAATAGACATTCTGCTTTGCAAATTTTGCTCCTGCAACGAAGAACCCGACAAATAGGCCAAAAACCCTGGTAAAACAGGCAGTACGCAAGGTGACAAAAAAGACACCAAGCCGGCTACAAACGCAATTGTAATTGAAACATCATTCATATTATTTAACCATTGCATCAACCTTTGTTTCTGTTGTCATCATAGTTTAGTTCTCTTGAGCCATTGCCTTGTCATCAGTTTTCATCATTGCATCATCGCTATCGTTAGAAGCGGTGTTGCAAGCCGTAGCTAACAATAAAACGCTCACTGCCATAGCAGAAATAAGTAACTTAGAAGTTTTATTTACATTTTCCATAAGAAAAAATTAAAGAATTAAATTCATTATATTCTTTCAAATACCAATGTCAAGTTAACTTTACATTTAGTACTTAAATCTGCCGTAACAAAGAGCAATTAATTTTGCAATCACCATCAAAACTAAAGAAGAAATTAACCAAGAATCAACAGCATGATCAACAAAAGTTTGATACACAATCCCTGCCACCAAAAGGCTTGCACCTGCCAAATATCCTATTCTATCAGCCATCATTTTATGAAATTGCTCGCGCTCATCACCAGCATTTTCACGCCATACAAAAACAGAAAACAAAGCAAACAATACAATCACTGCCACCAACATCAACTGCACCATAGAAGCTGGCATCCACAACATAAATGGATCCAAAAATAAAGTTACCAAAACAATTAAAACAACAGATACTAGAACTTCGTAAAAAAACTTCATGTTACTTTTTTAATATTAAAAATACTTTCCACTGGCTTCTTAAAAAAACGCGCAATTTTCATTGCCAACAAAACCGAGGGCACATAATTACCTTTTTCAATTGCGATTACAGTTTGCCTACTCACTTCTAACACTTTAGCCAAATCCTCTTGTGTTAAAGCTTTTGCAGTTCGCAATTCCAACATATTATTTAAAACAATTTCTTTCATAAACACAGCATATCCTTAAAAAATGTAAAGTCAACTTGTCATTAAAATTTCTACACAGTGGTTTGCGCCAATTTTAATATCAAATCGAACTGTTTTTTACTAAGCTCACTAACCGAAAGTCGACCTTGCTTCACTATTTTTGTTTCACTCAATTCCGGCATTGCCTTTAGCAAAGCCAAATCAACGGGAGTTTTTACTGGCTTTACAACCGCAACATCAACCGTTAACCACCTCGGATTATCAGCAGTAGGGTCTATATAAGCCTCCTTTACAACCTTGGCGATTCCGACAATTTTTCGCTCATCAACCGAATGATAAAAAAATGCCAAATCCCCAATTTTCATCAAAGCCAAATTATTACAGGCTTGATAATTTCGAATTCCCGTCCACGAAGTTACCTTTTCTTTTACAAAAGTATCCCAAGAATACGCGTCCGCCTCACTTTTAATTACCCAATATTTCATGTGCACATTATTACACAAAACCTATCTATACAAAATAAGCATAGCTTTTCCTACCTCTTCATTTGAAGTTCTGGCGCAATCACAGTCCTTTATCGCATCGTAAAGATTTTGATAACTATACTTAAAATTCGCCCCAAATTGAGTACCCGGATCGTGAGTAATAAAGTTACTACCATCGTATCCAATTATAACTATCATATGATAAACAGGCCCAGGCTCAAGATAATTTGGATTATCTAAAATTCGTCCAGCCGCAGGTATAATAACAGGATAGCCATCATTCAAAAGTTGCTTAATTTTTTCAACAGTTACTTCTTCGCCGTAAAAAACTTCACCATGCAAACCATAAAAACTAACCGCAGTATCAAGTGTCTGCTGAGCGCTAATATCAAGGCCGTAGCCTTTTTCTTCTACCCATTTAGTTAGCGCTACAATTTCTTTATTAGCAATATCTTTGGTTAACTGTTGCGAATGCAAAAAATATTTCACCATAATAATAGACGCTTCTTCACATGCCTCCTTATAAGGCAAAGACCAATCACCGGTTGGAGCCTGAGATGTAAAAGTAACATCCAACAAAACATTAGGCGGCAAAATCTGTTCCTCTTGAGGCGGAATATAGCTTGAACTCGCCAAACTCACAGCCATGATGCTAGTGAAAAAAGTTTGTATAATACTGGAAAACATAAAGTAACATGTGGAAATTCACTAAGTTGCCTCACTCATAAAAACCCGTCTTTCAGGTATCGCAAATTTAATGTGATGCTTGGTAAATTCTTCAATAATTCTCAAATTAACCTCCTCTCGAATATCCATGTGCTTATTATAATCGCCGCTTAAAATAAAATACGAAACCTCAAAATGCAAAGCCCACTCACCAAATTCAGAAAAATGCACTCTGTTAAATTCAACACCTTCCTCCTCCGAAATAATATCAATAATGATTTTTTTCGCCAGTCTAATCTTCTCAACACTAGTGTCGTAGGTAATGCTCAAATTCATTAGCACTCTTCTTTTTTCCATTTTTTGATAATTCTGCAACCGCGCTTTAGACAAATCTTGATTGCTAATAATAATTTGCTCTCCGTTAATTGATAAAATCCGCGAACTACGCAAACCAATTTTCTTAACAATTCCGCGATCTTCACCCACCACAATAAAATCTCCAACCTCAAACGGCCTATCCATATATATCGAAAACGAACTAAACAAATCGCCCAAAACACCTTGAGCAGCCAAAGCCAAGGCAACACCACCAATTCCTAAACTGGCTACCAAAGCCGAAATTTCTAGCCCCAAGTTTGAAAGCACCAACACAAATCCAATTGACCACACAATAATTTTAACCGCCAACTGAGTCCCTTGTTTTAAAGTCATATTTTGCAGATCGTCATTTTCTCCTGCAGAATATTTATCAATCACCAAATCCAAAAAAGTAGCCAAAAATTTAGAGGTCTCTTTTACTACAACCACAATCAATAAAATCTTTAAGCCAATATAAAGATTTCTTGGAACAACTAAATAATTACCAATCACAATGTATCCTGCCACTACCACATAAGAAAAAAACGAAATGTTTTTCAGACACCCCACCATACGATCATCAATGTCCGTTTTGGTATAAAGTGCCATTTTGGACAAATACTTCATCACAAAAATCCTCAACAAGTGCAGTGAAAACACCACTAAAACTATCACTAAGGCAGTCATTAAATAGCTACCAACAGTATTGGCATAAATTTCATAACCTATAATTTTTTCAAAAGCACCATTCATTACTTAATTTATAGCATAAAAATTGAGGATAGGTAAGGGGGGTGGTACTGGGTGCTTGCTAAATATCTCATTTTATGTTTTAATTCTGGCTATTTTATTTGTCAGATGAATTCACCTACAGAAGATGCTGTTACTCTAGTACGAGAAGCAGATTATACAGATGATTTTAGCGAAAATATTGCAACCCGCCAGAGGGGAACTACTGGCGAAATTGCGAAAGCCCTAAGCGAATCTAAAAATCCTCCCAAATTCACATCCTACAAATCTGTTAAAGAATATCTAAAAACAAGATTTGACGCACAAGACATTAAAAAAGGGCAAAATCCATTGCTAGAAATACCCAAAGGTTGGCTGCAAATGCTAGTTACCGAAGCAATTGCCCAAAGACGAAGACAGGATGCTATGTGGCCAGAAATTAAAGATTTAGGTTTGATTTATCGAGGAACCTTTATAGATATAAATTACAGCGTCTTCCACACAGCAGGAAGAACAGAAGAATTAAAAGCTTATCATCAAACAGCTATAGATAAAGACCTCGAAAACTTTGATAATGCATGGCACTTTATTGCACAGCAAAAGCCTACAACTTTTGCCAGATACGGAGGATGGCAAAGGGTAAAACACTGGTGGGATGAAATAATTAATCGTGCATTTAGGCAAAATCCCTTTATGCCATTAAGCCAACTAAAACTAACCCACAATGGTAAAATGGTGAGCTGCACATTTACACAAACCAGATCAAGCACAGACGATGAAGATAAAAGTTCTGTACAAGCCTCATACCAAAAAGTATTAAAAGAATATTTAGAAGAATCGTTTGAACACACACTAGAATATATATTTGGAGAAAACAGCTTTGAATGGGCAATTATTCCTGAAGAACATGTTAGAGAATTTTGTAGAATGGCAATTCGTCAAAACCCTTTTACAGGAACAAGAAATCAACACCTAACTCTTAATGGAGTAAGACGGAGCGTACCTAGAGATTATTATGAAACACAAAATAGATCACAGGAATTAACCCAAATGACAAAGGAATTAACAATGGAATACATCGATAGTCCTGCAAGGCTTGTACAATATGCAAATTCACCCAATTTTCACACATTGGGCGGGTGGGGTAATGTTTCAGAAATAATGCGAAGAAAAATAATAATGCTTGCAGTTGCACAAATGGGAGACACAGCAGTTTGGAAATTAAGATATACCCACCCAGATGGGGAAATAAATATAGCCAATTTGCAAAACTACTATGCAAAAGTTGGTAATCCAGAAGTTTTTATCAAATACAGAAACGAAAGTTTAGCGCGGATAGAAGACGAAGCCAAAATTAAATTTGAAGAAGCAGATAGTGATGGTGATGAAATGAGCACTAAAAAAGGTGCAAAAACGCACCAAAAAAGAAACTCAGACCAAACAGTAGCAAGGTGGGAGTTAGAACCAGAATACGACCAAACAATTGTAAATGACCTTATTGAAAAAGCTCAAGCAGGAAACAAAAAAGCCACTGCACAAATTGTAGGCAAATTTAGCAGAACAATTCGTCATACTGCAGGAAAATATGCACGACCATATTCCAACGAATATGAAGAATTAATAGCAGATGGCATAGAAACAACTTTAAGATGCATCAAAGAATTTAATACCAAAAATGGCACTGCTAAATTCAACACATATCTTGCCAAGGCACTAGAACGGAGGTTTGGAGTGATGAATGCTGTATATAGAAACGGCGTAGCTTTAAAGGAAGCTAACAATACAGGATTACGTTTTAGAAAATGCTTAAAAGCTAACCCTAATGTGGATTTTCGCGTTCAAACTCCTGATAAAATAGCAGAAATGACAAAATTAAGTTTGGAGGAAGTTGTCAGTGTAAGAGCTACTTTATTTAAAAGGCCCCCTAGATCTTTATCCGCGCCTG
>JBGAUX010000022.1:0-17897 GCA_044228405.1 Candidatus Altimarinota bacterium
ACTTTTGTAATTTCACGATCAACCACCAAGTCATTTATAGCATTATTCACCAAATCCGTCCGCTCTTCAAATGTTATATCATCCGAATATACAACATCATAGCCTGTTGGTTCCTCAATAATTTTATTAATTTCCGGACCCAACCAAATAAACACAACCACAATTACCATGGCTAATAAAGGTGCAAGCCAAGACCTGTTTTTTGAAATAGTAGATTGATTTTTCGCCACTTTTACCACCTCCTGTTTTTGAGTATCTTCTCTCAAATCGCCCTCTTTAGGAACATCGTAAAATGGTTGAAAAGCTTGCTCCTCCACCGTTTCTTCTTTTTTCATAAAAGTTTTCAGTAAATCCATACCATAACCCATTTGATTTTCCTCTGGCAAGGCCGATTTTTTATCTTCAGGAACCCATTCCTCTACAGCTTCTGGTGTAGATTTTTCTGGTATACCAAATTGCTCTTTTTCGGTATTTGTCATTGGCTGAGAGAAAAAATCTTGCAATGGCGCTCTAAATTCTCGTCCTGCATTATAATTTTCTGTAAACAACTCTTGTGCACATTTATACTTAATTTCCTCAGAAATAAGCGTTTTTTTAGCAGGATCCGTATTTTTCAAATACTCATTAATGTCTTGTCCCTTAATCAATCTTTGAGCTTTAACCAAAGTGGCATATAAAAGCGCATCTACCTTTCCGGCAGATTCACCAATAACCACACCAATTTCCACAGAATTAAGATTTTCATAATACCTCAATCGTAAAATTTCAGCTTCCACAAGGCTTAAATCAGCCCAAAAACCTTCGCCAAAAACAATGGCATTTCGCTCTTTTAAAGTGTAAAAAGCCAGATTATACAAAGTTAACAACTCTTTTCCCTCTTCCAAAAGCGGAACATCATAAAACCTTTGATAAGTCTCAATAAGCATTTTATGAGTCACAGACTCGTCCGCAACCCTTCGCAGAATATAAGCAAAAAGTCGCTCAAAAGTGCCTTCAAATACAGTAATAACTTGTTTTTCTTCAACCATATACACAATGCTAAGGCAATGTTGTACCATATACAAATAAAATGTCAACAAAACTCGCGGTTTTAAACTCCTGCTTGAACTCAAGCTATTTCGCCCCTATATTGGGCAAGAAGCAAATATAACCATAATTTATGTACTCTATAACCGATCTTCGCGTAGGCACAACCATCGAACTAGACGGCAAACCCTACACGGTAACCTTTTATCTACACTCCAAACAAGCTCGCGGAGGCGGTGTAGCCAGAGTTAAATTAAAAAATTTATTGGACGGAAGCACCATAGAGCGCACTTTTCAGGGCAGTGACAAAATTGACGAAGCCGAAGTTAGCTTTTCTAAAGCGCAATATTTATACAAAGACGGCGCATCTTACTACTTTATGGACGGCACCACATACGAGCAATTTGAGCTGAGCGAAGAGGTTATCGGCGACAACAAATACTATCTTATCGACGGCCAAGATGTAGATATTCAAAATTTCAACGGACTACCAATAAATGTAAAAGTACCGCCAAAAATGAATTTAGAGGTTATTCAAGCCGATCCGGGCGTAAAAGGCGATACCGCTTCCGGCGGAACCAAGTCTGTAACTACCGAAACCGGGCTAGCTGTTAATGTTCCATTATTCATTAAAGAAGGTGACAAAATTCGTGTAAACACCGAAAGTGGAGAATATTGCGAGCGGGCTTAAGGGGAAGGTACTACTTGTTTAGCGTTGTGTGCACTCACAAAATCATTTAATTGGTCGATCTTTTGTTTAACGACAACTAAATACTTTTCAAAGTAAGTTTTTTTCTTAATTTTTTCAGCAGAATCTGTACCTTGAGGGTCTCCAAGCAAGTCCATCGCCAATTTGTTAATAACAACTTTGGCTACATCTTGAAGAGTGGACAACATCTCCTGCAAATCCCTAACCTGGTACAGTTCCGGCGATTTGGGAAAAGCCTCTAATCGGCCCGAAAAATCTTCCAAAAGTTGCATATAAAGCCGTAGTTTTTCCTCCCCCGTACTTTCGTTTGCAATTTTAAGTTGCGCATACATCTTCAACCTAAACGCAATTACGCTACCCGGGTGTTTTTTAACAAAATCATTTATCAACTCCGTTGCCTTTTTTCCTCCTCCCTGCACCTTAAGGAGAGTATTGATCCTGTGCACAAGGGCCACCTGTGAATCGGGACCGATACGGGCTTCCGAACTAGCAATCAATAAAAGTTGGACGCTGCTCAAATCAGGGTTATCTGCACTATCTGCCAGAGGAGAATAAAAAATTCCTTCTATTCCGTTCTCTGTGGCATGTCTATAATGACTCTTCTCAATCGGATCATTATTAGTTGTTGTTTCATGTACATATTGAGTACCCCCAACTTCAAACGCTAACGCTAAATGATTTGCCGTGTCCGGCTCGAGAGTCTTCATTCTGGCCATTTCTTCGGGCGTTGCGATTAAGGACAACATATGAACAAACATGAAACTAAGAGAGTCACAGTCGCTCACACCCATACCCTTTTCCAATCTTTTTTTAGAAATTTCCGCCACCTTCAACTCAATTTCTGAAATAGCAGCGTTGGCCCCCCTAGGCGTCATTCCCGAACCTTCTTCAACAAGCAACTCACCCCATTCCATATGTAGACGCTTTTCCCTTACTAATAAATCGCGAAAGGGTTTGCCATCCGAATCCACCAGTAAATTAAACATTGGAGCGCCAACTTTGTATTTGGCTCCGTAAACATTATAAAAAAATCTATTAACTATTAAATTTTTAGCTAACAAAGAAGCGCCCACAGGGTCTAATTTGGCCACTTCTTCAAACTCTCGCTGAATATCGGGAGATAGCCCTGCAGCATCCATCGTTACTTTAAGTGCTTCTTTTAAATTGACAGCGGGACCGCCTAAATCTCGACTAATTAAAGCGTCATCAACATAATCACGAAAATCTTGTTCCAGAGTTTTAAGCTCCTTTAGCGCCGTTCCTTTGTCTTTAAGAGAACCGTATTTTTCGAATATTGCTAACGCCAATTGAGCCCCTTGTCCTTGAGTAACCACTTCTCTCAATTCAGCTTGCAGTTTGCCGGATGGCACACTTTCACTGGACAAATGCGCGAGCAATTCAGGCGTTGTAGGCAGGAGTGGGCGAGACTTCGCTCTTTCCGCCTCTCCCATAAACTCTTTTTTAAAGACTAGACCTTGCGTTTTTCGTTCTTTGGCCCGCAGTTCTTTTTCCGCATATTCCTTTTTCATTGCTTCCAGCTCAGCCCGTAAAGCCGCTTTTTTGCGCATCTCATCCTCATACCGTTGTTTTCTTTTTAATTCATCATCTCGCTTCTTTATTTCTACTTCCTCCTCGGCTTTAGCTTTTTCTTTTTTCCAATCCTCAAAAGTAGGTAATTTACAAGATTTTTGCTCTTCAAAAAACTTATCAAGTTCCTCTGAAGTTCCTGCTTTTTCGTATGGATCCACAACATCTTTTACAGTTCCCGGCCTACAAGTTTTCAACCTTTGTCGCATATCTATAGCTAAGGCTTGCTTCACTAAGTCTTTCACCATGTCCATTATCTTTTCTTTGTCTTGATCATCTACCTTCAGCAAATCTTTACCGAATTTTTCGACCATTTCTGGCTGATTATTCAACACAACTTCAACAGTAGTTTTAAGAACAGGGTGAGGATGCACATGCAATCCCAAATACTCCTGCACATAAGATTTAACACGCAAATTTTCAATATCATCAGATATCAAAGTATCTATATCCTTTTGAGGGCTATCATTGGCCTCAATACCGGCTCCTGGCGAAAAAGACTCTGGCATAAAACTATATAAATCCAGGTATTATACCATTTTTAGCCTATTTATGCAAAAGCCCCCCTAAAATGCGGCTATCAAAATCTTCTTTTCCGCTTTTTTAAGCCGTTTAATTTGATATTCACGCTTCATAGCCTCGGATTTTGTGTCGAATTCCTCACTATAAACAATCTCAACCGGTCTGCGGATGCACGTATAATGAGCGCCTTTACCCGCATTGTGTAGCGCCTCACGCCTTTTTAAATCGGTAGTATACCCTGTATACAGAGTGCCATCACTGCAAAGCGCAATATAAACATAGCTTTTTGCCATATACACTGGATATTATGAAAAATTTGGTGGAGATGCCGGGAATCGAACCCGGGTGCAAAGACTGAAACAACTCACTTCTACAGTCGTAGTTTGTCTTAATTTATTCGGCGATTAAGAATATAAAACAAACAAAAAGCTCTTAATGCCTATCCTCAAAGTTTCGCTTCTTAAGCGAGGACCACTTAAAAAACTAACCTGCTAAATGACGCCTTACAAACTCAGCAGGTGTCGGCCTGCAAGACGGGATCCCGTAAAGGGGATCACTACGCAGCTAAAGCTAAAGGACGCATAGATGCTTCTTCAGCACCTAAAGCGGCTTTAAGTTTTGCTACTAAATCAGTGTTTTTAGCACTTAGTTTTGCGCTGGACGGATATAACGGCGGACAGCGCGACGCCGTGACCGCAATGAATTATTTCGAATAGCCTCTGTCGAAACCACATCATCCCCACATTTCAAGGCACGAACCCAAGCTGATTAAATTTCTCCAGCTGGGCAGTGGATTATAACAAATACATCTAAAAAGTCCACTACTATCAGCGCATCTCTACTCTTTCTTCTTCTTATCTCTTATCGATCCGCTAAGCCTTTTAATATTTTCTCGCAACACATCAACCCAATGCATACCCAAATCCGCCACATCAATTAACAGCTTGGTACCTGATATCTGCCATTTTCCGTTAAAATTCAGCAGGTTCATAATGTTCTCCGGTTTTACTTTGCCAGACATATGCAAAACAATTTTTCGACCTCGATTCAAGTGCATATTTTCCGCTCTCACATTAATTAAACCGGCTTCTTTCGCTAACAATTTAATTTGCAACAACTTAAACAAATTCAAAACTTCATCAGGCAATTTACCGTAATCTTCAATCAATTCTTCTTCAATTTCAGCCAAATATTCAAAGCTGTCGGCCGAAGATAATTTTTGATAAGTATTGATTTTATCCTTCGAATTCACAATGTAAGTATCTGGAATAAATGATGGAATCGGCAATTCAATAGAAACATCCTGCACCGCATCATCCTCCTCAAACTTACCAGCTTTAAGATCTTCCACCGCTTTGTTTAACATTCTCACAAAGTGCGTTACACCTACCACATTAATAACGCCGTGTTGATTTGATCCCAAAATATCTCCAGCACCTCTAATTTCCAAATCCTTCATCGCAATCTGAAATCCACTACCAAGTTCCGAGGCCTCCACAATTGCCCTGAGTCTCTTCTTCGCATCTATTTTGAGTCGTTGCCCATGATATAAGAAATAAGCGTAGGCTTGGGTCTTACCACGCCCCACACGCCCTCTCAATTGATACAACTGTGACAATCCAAACCTCTCAGCGTTATTTACAATTAAAGTGTTGGCATTTGGTAAATCGATACCATTTTCCACAATTGTTGAACTAACCAAAACATCAAATTTATGTTCCTGAAAAGCCATAATTCGTTCTTCCAAATCTCCGGCACCAAGCTTACCATGAGCCACGCCAAAGCGCGCTTCGGGCACCAAAAGCCTCAGTTTATGCGCCATCGCATCAATAGTTTGCACTCGATTGTGCAAGAAATATATTTGCCCTCCGCGCGCAACTTCTCGCAAAATCGCATCACGAATTAAATCGGACGAATACTTTCTCACCTCAGTAATAATTGGCAATCTTCCCGGTGGCGGAGTTGTAATTGTTGTAATATCTCGCAATTTATTTAAACAAATATTCAAAGTTCGCGGAATCGGTGTCGCCGTTAATGTCAAAATATCCACCGAACTTCTTAATGCTTTTAAAACTTCTTTTTGCTTCACACCAAATCTTTGTTCTTCATCTACAACCACTAAACCTAAATCTTTAAATTGAATATCAGCCTGCAACAATCTGTGCGTTCCCACAATTACATCCACTTCTCCTTTTTTCAATCTTTCCACAATTTCCTTTTGCTCGGCCTTAGTTTTAAACCTCGAAAGCACATCAACTCTAATGTTAAAAGGTTCCATTCTTTTTTTGAAAGACTTGTAATGTTGATCGGCCAAAATTGTAATTGGCGACAACACTGCCACTTGTTTTTTGTTTTGCACAGCCTTAAAAGCCGCGCGCATGGCAACCTCCGTTTTACCAAAACCCACATCTCCACACACCAATCTGTCCATAGGCTGAGGGCTTTCCATGTCTTTTTTCACATCATAAATCGCCTTTAATTGTCCTGGCGTTTCCTCATAAACAAAACCTTTTTCAAACTCATCTTGCAGATCTGTATCCGACTTAAACACCACACCCTTGGCAGCCTTTCTTTCTGCATAAAGTTTTAATAACTCTTTAGCAATTTTTTGCGTTTCCTTTTTAACTTTGCTCGTTATTGTTTCCCATTCTGCCGAACCCAAACGAGTTAATTTTGGCATAGATTCCTCCGAACCAATGTACTTACTAACCTTATCCGCCTGATCAATTGGCACAAAAAGTTTATCATTTTCAGCGTAACCAAGTTTTAAATATTCTCGGGTAATCGAATCCACAGTTTTCTTTTCCAGACCAAAAAATCTGGCTATACCATGATCGGCATGCACCACAAAATCTCCCATTTTCAAGCCCGTCAAAAAGTCAAAATAAACCTTTTGATGACTCGAAACTTTTTTAACTTTTTCATCTCTAACCAAAGAAATATCTTTGTCACTAATCACTAACAATTTAATTTCCGGATTATTAAAAGCGTGCGGAAAAACACCTTCTTTATCCACATCTACCAAAAATAATCCTTTATCTTGTTTGGCAAACTCTTCAATATCATACAAAAACGGCATTCTTTTAACCTTCAGCAAGCCAACAATGTCATTTCTATTTTTTGTAAACAAAACCACCTTCCAATCAGTTCTAAACTTATCATTCAAATCATTAATAAAATCGTATGAAGTTCTATATTTTAAAACCGATACAAAATGAAGATGCTCGTGGCTTAAATTATCCTCATTAAAAGACAAAAATGTAACAGTGTGCGGATCAATTTTTCCGCATTTCTCCATCAAAATATCCCAATCCTCCAGGTAGTCATCAATCACATCAATTTCGCCTTCCCACAAACAATCGTTTTTAGTTAAAAGTGATTCAAAGCCCTCATTTGCCTCCTCGTAATAAGCAGGAAAAATACTAAAAGTTTTGTGTTTTTCAATAATCTCACCCGTTGTAGGATCAAAAGTTACAATGTCTTCAATTTTATCAAAATTAATTTCAAACCTATAAGGAAAATCGCTATTAATAGGGAATATTGTAAACACTCCACCCTTTTTATAATAAGTTCCTTTATCTGGATAATCATCTCCCGAAACCTCATAGCCCAAAGAAATTAATTGGTCAAAAAAGTGTAAAGACTCAATTTTATCAGCTTCTTTTATAGTTAAAATTCTCTCTTTAAGTTTATTAAAATCAGGAAAATCCATTAACAAAGAACGGTATGGAACAACCATTACCTTCTTTTCTGGACGAGACAATTTCTCCAAAAACTCAATCACATTAAGTTTTTTTTCTCCTTCACTCAAGCTACCATCGCCTTCTTCAAGTAATTTATCGTAAAAAGTATAACAACTAACGCCCGACCAAGTTTCTATTTCTTGATTAACCAAGTCCATTTCCGCCTTATCATTGACTACCCAAAAAAGATTTCCTGTACTTTTATGAGTCCTCAAATAATCGCTTACCAAAAAAGCCTTGGGTGCAACACCATTCGCTCCGGAGAACGATACGTGCCTCATTCTTTCCAAGACAGCAAAAGCTCTATCGTAATAGGCTTTTGGGAAATTCTCTATTATCCCTTTTTTAACCACAAAAAGAAAACCTTAAATAAGTAGCATTTATTCTTACCAGTTGCTGATTAGATTTTCAGCGGCATGATGATATAGGTATAATCGTCCTTTTTGCAAGGCTTTATTACAGCCGGCGAAAGTTTATCCGTAATACCTATTTCAACTTCTTCAGAATCTATAAACAATAACACATCAAGTAAATATTGTGCATTTATAGCTATTTTATTGTTTTCACCCTCCATTTTAATCTCCAATTCTGCTTTTTCTTCACCCACTTTGGTTTCATCTGTTGAAATACTTAATTTCCCATCATTTGTAGCTGTCATCCTAATGCTATAATTATTTTCCTTAGCAAACAAATTAACTCTTTTAACAACCTGAGAAAGCGCATCCACCTTAACTGTAAACTTAGTTTTCCCTTCTTTTGGTATGATTTTTTCGTAATCAGGAAACTTTCCTTCAATTAATCTTGATGTTAACTCAATATTGCCAGTGTTAAACAAAATTTGATTCTTAGAAACACTAATTTCCATTTTTTTCTCTTTAACTTTCGAAAGAATTTTCCCTAATTCAGCAATTGTGCGTCCTGGAACAATACAACTAAAACTAGAAGTTCCCTTATATCCCAATTTAATGTGTTTTTCAGATAATCTATAACTATCTGTTGCCACCATAACCAAAGTATCTTTTTCAACTTTAATAAACACACCAGACAAAACTGGCCTAGAAGTGTTTAAAGAGGCCGAAAAAACAACTTGTTCAATAGCTTTTTCAAAAGCGCGAACATCAACTTCTACACTCTCTTCTTTCTCCATTTTTGGAATTAACGGAAATTCATCTGCTGTAATTCCTTTAATTTTTGTCTCATCGGCGCCAACATGTAAATACAAAGTATTCCCATCCTTAACCTCCATTTCAACATTATCCTTATCAATTAAATTAACATAACCAGAAAATAATTTCGCTGGAACAGTTACAGAACCTTCATTTCTCACATCACAATCTATGAAATAAGTAATAGCAATTTCAAGATTTGTGGCGGAAAAATACAACCTTTTTGCCTCAGTTTTAAGCAAAATGTTATTCAAAACTGGCAAGGTATTGTGTGTGCTTATCGCTTTACTTGTGATATTTAGTGCCATGTCTAAATCACTTTGTGAACAAAAGACTTTCATTCGTTTTATTGTTAGTATCTCTGACCTCAGTATATATGTTCAAAAGCTAAATACAAAGCTAAATAAGATATATTAAGAAGAGTAGTAATTAGTAAGGGGTTGACATTAACAGCACATCATTGCATTTGCAATAACACCTTTTTAGCTCTATGTACTGATTCAGATGATTTTGAAGGTTAGAGTTTTGAACAATACTGTTCATAACTTGTTTAAGCCCCGTGTAAATCTTTGCCAATATTCATATATATTTAATAAGTTTTTGCATAACTATGAATTGTCTTTAATGCTAAAAAGTGTTTAAATATAAAGGATACAACGAAGCTAAGCCATTTGTTAAAATGTTCAAACTTGGTAAAAGTTTAAAAAATGTTTTACACAAATGCCGGCAGAAATTGTTTAAAAGTCTTAATTCTTAAATCAAATAAAAATGAGAAAATCATTAATATCAGTTTCTTTAATAAGTGTACTTTTATTGGCTGGTTGTTTTGGACCAAAAACTTCTAACGAGGGCCGAAGCTACGATACGGCTAAAATTGAGTATAAATGGAGAGGAAATGTAACAGGCACAGAAACTTTTTACGCTAAAGGCGACAAAAGAAGATCGGAAATTAACACGGTTACAACGGTTGAAGGCGTAGAAACAAGCCAAAATATGGTTGTTATTAATGACGGTGAGAACATCTACAAAATAGACCTAAACACTAAGTTGGCGCTTAAAGAAGCAAGCCCGTCCCTCGAATTAATGGAGGGAAAATCACCGGAAGAAATTAAAGAATTAAGAAAGAAAGCGGCTTTGTATATTGAAGAGGGGCAAGAATTACCGGCACCAACAGGAAAAGCACATATCGCTACCAAAGATTGTGATATCTACAGTTTAGGCAACGGAACAACTAAGTGTTTGTGGGAAGAACAAGTTTTAAAAACAGAAATAGTGGTTGATAGCGGAAAAACCATTCAAGAAGCCGATAAAATGCAACTAAATATAGAGCTAGATGATAGTTTATTTGAAGTTCCAGATGGCGTTACCGTTCAAGATTTAAGCAACAACTAATGACAAAAAGGGTTTATTTAGATAATGCCGCGACAACACCATTAACCCCAGAGGTTGCAAAAACTATGTGTAAGGCTCTAGAGGAGTTATACGGCAATCCGTCGAGCACCCATGCTTTGGGCCAAGCCGCCAAAGTAGAGCTAATTATGGCCCGAAAAACCATATCAGATGAGCTTAATTGTAAGCCTCGAGAAATAATTTTTACCTCTGGTGGAACCGAAAGCGACAATTTGGCAATTATTGGCTATGCGCTTAAAAATAAACATAAGGGAAACCACATCATATCAACCAATATCGAGCACAACGCCGTGCTTGGACCACTAAAATGGCTTGAACAAAACGGATTTAAGGTAACTTACATAAAAGTAGAACAAAACGGAATTGTGGATCCGCAAAAAATTTATGATCAAATAACGCCCGAAACCATTTTGGTATCAGTTATTTATGCCAATAACGAAATTGGCACCATTCAACCTATAGTCGAAATTGGCGCAAAATGTAGAGAGAAAGAAATTGTTTTCCACACAGATGCCTGCCAAGCCGTTTGCTCTTTGCCCATAGATGTAGAGGCGTTAAATGTCGATTTAATGACCATTAACGGAAGTAAAATTTATGGACCCAAGGGTGTAGGCGCACTTTATAAACGGCAGGGCATAGAGCTAGAACCTATAATTCGTGGGGGTGGACAGGAGTTTGAAATGAGAGGCGGAACAGAAAATGTGCCCACTATAATGGCGTTTGCCCAAGCCGTTAAAATTGCACGAACAAATATTGCTCCAAAAAATGCTGAATTAACAAAATTAAGAGATTTAATAATTGAGCAGGTTTTAGGGGGTTTAGAAAAGGTAACGCTCAATGGAGATAGAAAAAACAGGCTAGTAAACAATATCAATTTCACTTTCGACGGCATTGAGGCAGAAGTTTTAATGGCAAGATTAGACATGGAGGGCATTTGCGTTTCGGCGGGGTCGGCCTGTGCATCGGGCTCGGTAAAGCCATCGCATGTGATTTTGGCTATTGGCATCCCCTACGAAAAAGCGCACGGAACCATAAGAATTTCGCTTGGATATCAAAATACACAAAAAGAAATCGAATTCTTTATTAAAACCCTTATTGAAATTGTTACAGACTTAAGAAAGCAATCCCCCTTTTTCTAGTATACGCTTGCTATTTGCTGTCTAAAAAGTTATGATTTTGACCTATTATAAAATACGAATAGCATGGAAATAATTACATTAATTGGAGGCGCACTTATTGGCTTGTTTGGCGGTGTTGTTGTTTTAAAAGGCAAAGGCGCTGTAGATATGGATAAAACGCGCGAGAAAGCGGAAAAACTCTTGGCAGATGCGGCAAAGCAAAAAAAGGATATAGCTGTACGAGCCGAAGAAGAGATTAAAAAAATGCAACAACGCTTTGACGAATTGCAAATTCAACGAGAGGAATTGATAGCAAAAATGGAGGAAAGCATTACTCATAAAGAGTCTACTAACGAAAAAAGAGAGCAAAAAACTCAAGAATTAAAGTTAACTTTAGCCTCACAAGAAGAAGAAATTCAAGCTTTAGAAGAGGGAATAGACAAATTGGCAGAAAATATACTTAAAAAATTAACAGAAACCTCAAAATATAAGCTAGAAAAAGTAAAAGACGAATTAATCAGCACTCAAAAAAATCAAATTGACCACGACGCAGGAGCCAGAATTCAACTTTTAGACGAATACACGCGAGGAATTGCTCATAAAAAAGCCGAATCAATTGTTGTAAACGCAATTCAAAGGCTTTCTTCAGCCACATCGGTAGAAAGAAGAATGATTAATGTTAAGGTTACAAAAGACAAAGCTAAAGGAAAAATCATTGGTAGGGGTGGAGCGAATATTCAATACCTAGAATCACAATTAGGTGTAGATGTAGTGTTTAACGATCAACCAGATATTATTTCTGTATCGGCATTTAATTTGGTTAATCGAAAAATTGCCGAAAGAGCTTTGCAAATACTAGCCAACGAAAAGAATGAAATTGGCACTGACACAATCGATAGAGCCATAGCCAAGTCTACCAAAGAAACAGACGAAGAACTTTTGCAATTAGGTAAAAAAGGCGCAGAAAAAATTGGCATTAAAACAGAAGACAAAGACCTGCTAAGAACAATCGGGCGCTTACAATACAGAACAAGTTACGGACAAAACATAATGCTACACTCGCTAGAAGTGGGCTGGCTAGCAATTATGATGGGAGGAGAAATAGGTTTAACTATTGAAACACTAAAGAAAGGTGGATTTTTGCACGATTTGGGCAAAGCTATCGACCAAAATCCTGATGTAATTGGCACGCACGATTACCTTACTAAAGAAATCATGGAGAAACATGACTTTAGTTGGGAGGAGATTCACGCGGCCTGGACGCATCACGATGCTGAGCCACCAACAACGCCAGAGGCAATGATTGTAAAGGCAGCAGATGCTGTTTCGGCAAGTAGACCAGGTGCAAGACAAGAATCATTAGACAAGTATGTGCAGAGACTAAAAGATTTAGAAGGTACAGCCGCTTCGTTTAGTGGTGTTAAAAAGGCATTCGCAATTTCTGCAGGTAGAGAAGTGCGAGTAATTGTTGACCCAGAAGAAGTAAACGACGCGGGCGTTCAAGTTTTGGCAACCGATATTGCAGCTGAAATTCAAGGAAACATTACCTATCCAGGACGAGTAAAAGTAAATGTTATTCGCAAACTTAAATATACAGAATTAACAAAAAAATAAGTGGCAGAAAAAGACGACAAAAACAAGAAAAAGGGAGTTGGCAAAGCCTTAGATAAAATCTTTATGGGAGCCATTATCGGCGGTGCTATAGGTTCTGTTTTGGGTATGAGTCTGGCGCCTAAAAAAGGTAAAGATACCCGAAAATTAATTAAAGAAAAAACACAGGACGCTATTCAAAAAGCTGAAACTATTATCAAACAAGAAAAACCAGCTATTGAGAAAGAAATTAAAAACTTAGCAGAAACAGCAAGACAAAGAGGCGGAAAGATATTTAACTTCCTCAGTCAAAGCGATAAAACCGAAGATGAGGCGCGAAAAATACCTCACGAAGATAGATAACTTAAATCTTTTAAATGAATAGGCGGACGATTATACAAACCAGCGTTATCTTAGTTTGTGTAGCTATTATTTTAATAGCTTTGGCCTTTTTAAAGATATATTTAAATGGGAGGTTAATGCCCAGAACTTATTTGCTAGGCTCAAATATCGGGCTTTCTACGCAAGATGAAGTCAAAACTTTTTTAAACGAAAAAGAGAATCAAATTAAAGAAAAAAAATACAAAGTGGTTTTGGATAATAAGGAGGAAATGATGAGTATAGATGAAATGGGCGTGTCTATTAACTACGGTCAAACTCAGCAACAAACACCTGTTTTTAACGCTAGTAAAGATAGTTTTGATAAGCCGGTGGCGAGTTTGGTTTTGGGTAGTCAAATGCCTATTATTGTAAGCCTAGACAAGCAAAAGTTTGTTGATAATGTAGATACAAAATTCAATTTTAAAGATGAAAAAACACAAGATGCCAAAGTTGCTTTTAACGAACAAAAGCAGATGATTTTTGTGCCAGAAAAAGAAGGGAAAATAGTAGAAACAGCTAATTTAAAAGAAAAATTAGAGGCTCTAATTAATGATGAACAGGCCGAGCTAAAGCTTGAAACCAAAGCCCAAGCGCCCATGTTAACAGCCCAAGATTTAGAGGGGCAAAAAGAACAACTCACCTCCGCTTTAACTAAAAGTGTAAAATTACAATTTGAGGGACAAAGTTGGAATTTTCAACCTGCAGAGCACACTGCAGAAATGGAATTTAAGGAGTCCCACTATTTAAAATTGCCTTGGTTAAGCCAAAAACTGCCGATTGTTATAAAGGATTCTTTGCCACAATCTAAAGATTACGAATTAGAAACTAAAGTGGAAATAAATTTTAGCTCTGCCATTGATGAGTATTTAGAAAAGGAAATTGCCGAAAAAGTTAATAAAGAAATGCAAACGGCCAAAATTTATTATGACGAAAAGGACCAAATAGTAATAGAGGGCACCGCCGAAAACGGGCAAAAAATTAGTACGGAGCAACTTAAAAAAACAATAGCACTGAGCGTAAATAACGGCATTGGCAAGGCTAATTTGCCCGTAAATACCGTTATGGCTCAAGTAGAAACAGACGAAAAATTAAAAGCAATGGGCGTAAAAGAGCTCATTAGTGTTGGCTATACAACCTATTATGGCTCGCCTAGCAATAGAATGCACAATATTAATGTGGGGATGGAAAAATTCAACGGAACCTACATCAAAAAAGGCGAAGAATTTTCGTTTAATACAATTTTGGGGCCAGTAGAAGCCTACACTGGTTATTTGCCAGAACTAGTAATTAAGGGCGATCAAGGCACAATTCCCGAATACGGCGGCGGACTTTGCCAAGTTTCCTCAACAGCATATAGGGCGGCACTATTTTCAGGTTTACCAATTACCGAAAGAGCTCCTCATTCTTATGCGGTTTCTTACTATGCACAAGTTTTAGGATACGGCCTAGACGCAACAATATACCCTGGAGTAAGAGATTTTAAATTTGTTAACGACACGCCTGGCGACATAATTGTGCAAGCCTACACGGATGGTGGCCAAGCCTATTTTAAGTTTTATGGAACCTCGGATGGGCGTAGCGTTAAGCTAGAAGGCCCTTACACAACAAACAAAAGAGGCATACCAGCGGCAGAAATCATTACTAGCGCCAGCTTGCCAGCAGGAGTTAGGCAACAAAAAGAAAATGGGCATGCCGGCTTCGACACCACTTGGTACCGTTATTTAACAAAAGACGGCACCACAGCTAAGGAAACAATTTTTAGTAACTATCGTGCTGTTCCGCCAAAAGTAGTAGTAGGCGCTGGCGCCGCTCCAGAAGCAGAAAACAGCGCACCTGCTACAGGTGACACAGCGGAGTTTTCATCTTAAACTAAAGATTTTCCACACTGTTGTTATTGCGGATTCTTTGCAAGAATTCTTTAGCTTCGGGGTTGTGAGCATCCACAGCCAAAATAGAATCAATTGTAGACATAGACTCTCGCAATTGCCCCATTTGATAGTAACATTCCGCTAAAAGCAGTAAAAAATCAATATTCCTCGGCTCCATAGATAAGGCGTTTTTCAAAAACCCAATAGCCAAATCAAACTCTCGTAAAGCCATATGAACTTGCGCCAAACTAGCAAATCTCCCTGCTCGTGATGCGTCCAAATTTAAGGCTTCTTCGTAGGTTTCTTTGGCTTCCGCTAGCCGATTTTGCATAAACAGAGCATAGCCCAAATTGCTCAAATGACTTGCATTTTGAGGTTCTTCTTCGGACAATGTTCGTAAAAAAAGTTCAGCCTTCGAAGCCAAACCATTCTTTAAATAAAGCATGCCCAGCTTTAAATTTGCCTCAGGGTGTTTTTCGTTAATGGCAATAACCTGTATAAAAAGCCTTTCCGCTTCCCCGTCTTTTTCGTCTTCCAGCGCCGCAATTGCTTCATTTAAAATCTTTTCAATTGAAACAGTTTTTTCTGGCATTCCCGCATCTTCTTTTTTTTGCAAAGTTTCCAACTGCGTAAGCGTGTCTTCTTTTGGCGCGTGCGAAACTTTAAATCCAACGCCACGAGGCTTAATCCCCTTAGAATTTTTCAAATAAATATAGGCCAAGCCAGCAATAGACAATATTAGTAGTAACCACGACATAGTTCAAATAAGTTATTGGTAGATTATATTGCTAATAATAGATTTTCCAAGGCAAGTTTACTATTAATATTTCCATTTAAATAGTCGCGAACCTGTTGAATTTCTTTAATTAAAGCCATTAATTGCTGTTGTGAAGCCTGATTTTTGTTAGTTTGAAGGGCAAAATCCAGGAGGCGTGTTCGTGCCACATGTTCCATAACATCCAAAAAATCTTGGGCCATAAACTCTTTTTCCAGTAAAGACTCAACATATTGAAATTTCCTCGTAACACTTTCTTCCAAAAACATAGACGAAGCGTCGTTATAAAGGGCTTGAAAATAACTCAATAAAGAGCGATCTTCCAAAAACGCAATTGCCTTTCCTGGCTTACCCAAACTCAATAATCCAGCTTGTTTTAAAGTTTCAGCATCTTCGGTTGTGTGCCTTTCTTCCAAATATTTCATAATCAAAGGCTCGCTACAAAGATGAAAATTAACAATTCTACTGCGAGACAAAATAGTAGGCAAAATCGCCTTAATATTGTCTGTAGTTAGCAAAAAAACCACATCAGGCGCGGGCTCTTCCAGTGTTTTCAAAAGTGCATTCGCCGCCTCGGGAGTTAGGCGCTCAATAGACTCAATCAAAACAATATTATGTTTACTTTGAGAGGTCATATTCACCTTATTAATCACCTCACGCACAAGATCAATTTTTAGGCTTTCCCCATCATTTTTAATTAAAGTAGTATCCGGATGAATCTCTTTTTTGATTTCCACACACACAGAACACTGATGGCAATAATTATTTTCGCACTGCAAAATATTCGCCATTTTGTGAGCAACGGTAAATTTTCCCAATTGATTAGGCCCCACAAACAAATAACATTGGGAAACATTATTATTTTTAATGTCCAACTCCAGCAATTTGAGAGTTTCCTCGTGACCAACTATGTTCCAATTGTAGAGCATTTACCTATTTAAAACTTAACTAAAGCCTAGCATAAATCTCAAAAAAAAGTAAAATACAGGCACCAATAATTGTAAATTATGAAAAAAACACCTATTTTAATGTTAGTAGTAGTGGCAGTGTTAAGCTTTGGTTGTGAAACAAAAAGCACAAACGACCAGTACAGCACTAACGACACAACTACTCCGCAAGACACCCAAGAAAACCAATTAACCACTGAAAAAATGCAGTTAGAAAATCCAGAAAAAGGAGACCAAATAGCCATTTTAGAGACATCTCTAGGCACAGTTAAAGTAAGATTATTCCCAGAAATTGCTCCAGAAACAGTAAAGAATTTTGAAGAATTAATTAAACAAGACAAGTACAAACAAGTGCCAATTCACCGCATTATCAACAACTTTATGATCCAAATGGGTGATTTTGAAAACGGTAACGGAACAGGCGGATACAGCTACAAAGGGCCGGGCACAACCATTAAAGACGAACCTTCCGCAAAACTTGAGCACCTTTACGGCGCGGTTTCTATGGCTAAAACAGCCGCACCAAACAGTGGTGGAAGCCAATTCTTTATTGTACAAAACAAAAACGGAACACCACATTTAGATGGAGTTCACACAGTTTTTGGCCAAGTAATTGAAGGAATGGACGTGGTTGAAAAGATCGCCCATGTAAAAACAGACTCTATGGACGCGCCGGTAGAGAATTTATACTTGAAAAGCGCATCTCTAAGCGAATATGAAGGAAATTAAGCTAAAAATCACAGGCAAAGTCCAAGGTGTTTTTTATAGAGATACAATCAAAAAAAGAGCTTTAGAGCTCGGCCTAGTCGGCTTCGCGAAAAACGAAGCCGACGGCTCTGTAACCGTCGTTGCCCAAGGCGAGCGCCCTGCACTCGAAGAGCTGGTTAAAACCGCTCAAATCGGCTCGCGAAGCTCCCAAGTTGATGGCGTCCACCCAGAGTGGCGCGAGCCAAAAGCGAAGCTTGAGGGGTTTAAGAGTTTGTAGGGGTGAGTGCGCGAGTGTTATGTGAAATAGCCAGAAATTTCTTTATTATTTTTTTGGCAATTTATTTCAG
>JBGAUX010000023.1:0-17817 GCA_044228405.1 Candidatus Altimarinota bacterium
AGCAGGTAGTGAGCAAGATATCACCGTTGCATAAACTTAGACTAGCTCTTTCCCACCTCGTAAATCCAAATGGGGGAGATGTTGAGTTTTTTGTTTCGAGGGATTTTTTTGACGGGGGTCCAACCTTCAATATGAAAGGCATACGATACTACGCGTGTGCCTTTTTTGAGTTCTTTGTTAAATTTGATGCGGAATTTGGCGAGGGTGTTGGGCATCATATAGCACACAATTTGATTGGCGTTGCTAAGGTTAAAGTTGCGAAAATCGCCAAGGACGATTTTCGCCTTAGATTTCCACAGAAATTTGCGGATTTGGGCAAGGCACCAAATGGAGGGGTCAAGCTCTAGTCCTACGGAATCGGCCTGGTACAGTTTGTTGGCGAAATACACAAAGCGTCCGTCACCACAGCCAATATCGTACACACGGTCGCCTTTTTTTATTTTAGCCGCTTTAAGCACATGTTCTACTGCTCGCATTGGAGTTGGCACAAAGGGCGCACCTTGAATTATGGCAACCAAGTTGGGGATAAACACCATTAACAGCGTTGAAATGACCAATAATGAAAGCAGCATATTGTGTTATTTACGTTTTATTATTACTTTGTCACCTGTTCCGCCCGAGATGCGTAAATCTATGTAAGAGAGGGGGGTGTTGTAGATGTCTAAATTGATGAGTGCTCGTTTGAGTTTGCTAAATTGCTTGTCGTAGCTTTGCGTCATATCTAACCAAACTGTGAAATATTTTTCTGTATGTAAATGAATTTCGCGCGCTTCTTTTAAGTAGCTTGTGTCAAAAACTTTAATGCCAAATTTTTCTTCAAACGCCTTACTGCTATTTAATGCATATTCTAATTTATCGGGCTCAATGGCTTGTTCTTGCAGTTTAAGTGCCTTTTCCGAACTCATTTTAATGTATGGCAAATTTGGGTTTTGTATATCTTTACGGGTTACTTGTCCTTGATTGTTAATTAAATATTTTTGCTGAACATCCTCGGCACTTAGTATGAGATTGGCAACAATTGGGAACTCGTTGTATTCAATTCTAATTGTAGAAGGGAATTGTTTTTTGATTACTAGATTGTCAATTTGTGGGCTATCATCAATGATTTTTTGAGTGACTTCTTTCATATTTGCTAGCACTATATTTTGCCCTAAAAAAGTGTTGAAGTAGTTTTTTAAAGGATCGTTTTCGGTTATGGAACCTTCTTTATAAACTTTGATGCTATTAATTTGAAGTTGGGTAGAAAAAAATAGAAAATACGAAGAACCGCCAACTATAGCCAAAGTTAGTATAAAAATTAGCCATCTTTTTAAACGACCAATTTGTAGGGTTTGGAAATTGCGCAAACCGCTTCGGCGTGTGCGTCTTTGACTGTGCAACACAGGGCTACGCCCATAGCGCACCTGTTTTCGCGATCTTCTTTTTTTAAACAGTCTCATAATTTAACACTCTGATATCTTGTAAAAGCTTAGCAAACGCATTATAAATAAAGTCATGAATTATAGCGAGGCACTTTCCTTTTTGTATGACTTAGGTTCCTTTACTAATGTGTCTAACCGTACACAAAGAATGAAGGGTTTTGACCTTGAACCTTATAGAGGTTTTTTAAAAAAAATTGGAAATCCTCAAGATGGTTTAAAGTATATTCATGTGGCAGGCTCAAAGGGCAAGGGCACTACTTGCACTTATATGGCGAAAATTTTGCAGAGCTTGGGTTATAAAACGGGTTTGTACACTTCGCCTTATTTGGAATCTATTAGAGAAGAATTTTGGCTTAATGGTGAGCAAATTGAAGAAGATGAATTTGTAGAAATTTTGCTTTTGGTTAAAGAGAAAATGGAAAATGAAAAGGTGCGACTTTCGTACTACGAGTTTATAACGACGATGATTTTTTATTATTTTCAGCGTCATGAGGTTGATTTTGTGGTGTTGGAAGTTGGCTTGGGCGGCCTTAAAGATGCCACCAATGTGGTGACACCGATTTTGACAATTTTGACTCAGTTGGAGTTTGAACACACCGACGTGCTGGGCAATACTATTGAGGAAATTGCCTCAAACAAGTTGGGCATTGTCAAAATCGGTGTGCCTTTAGTTGTGATGCCTCAAAAATATGATGTTAAAAAGCAAATTGTCACTAAGATGAAGGAGTTTAATACCAAGGCTATTTTTGTAAATCAGATTTTTGAATACAAAGTGGAAGCTATGGATGAAACTGGCACGGTGCTTTCTATTTTATCTAGTGAGATTGCGCAGTTTTCTTCACAAAAAATTAAACTGAAAATGCTGGGAGAACAATTTGCGCATAGTTTTTTAACTGCTATTTGTGCTCTTAATATTTTGATTGAAAACAATAGCGCTTTACTGGAAAAATCTATTTTGCTAGCTGAAAAAATGCAATTGCCTTGGCGCTGTGAACTTAAAAAAACTCAAAATGGACAAACTGTGATTTTAGATATGGCACACACTGTAGAAGGTTTGCGTTACTTAAGATCTACTTTGGATACTGTATTTAAAGACGCTTCTTTTTTGTTTTTGGTAGCCTCTTTGCAAGACAAAGATGTTAAAACCATGTTTGCAAATTTGCTTCATGAAAAAGATGAAATTATTGTGACTTCTTGCAGTAACCCTCGTGCAATGGATGCGCAAAAACTGGCAGTTGAGGCTGGTTTTATAAATGTGGGAAGCAATTTGTTGTTAATTGAAAATGATCCAAAGCTGGCTTTGGACATTGCAATAAAAAAAACCAAGACCGATAAGGTCTTGGTTTTGACAGGTTCACATTATTTGCTTAGCGATTTAAGCTTCTTTTTTAGCCGGTGATTTTTTAGTTGCAACTTTTTTTGCAGTTGGCTTCTTAGCTGCTGCTGCTTTTTTTACTGCTGCTGGTTTTTTAACAACCTTTTCAGTTTTTTCTTTACGCTTTGGTGCTTCACCTTTTACTCGTGTGTGCAAACTTGCCATAGGATTAGCTTCTCTACGAGCACTTGCCTTAGCTTTATTTCTTCTGTTTCGTAGTTTACTTTTTGGTCGTGTTTCGTTCATGCTGTGTAAACCATGTTGTTTACTTGTAGATCTATTTGTCATTTTGCTGATTTAATAATTTATCTGCCTTTAGTTTAGGCTGAGTTTTTTTTACTGTAATTAAGCCTCAAAGTCAAGCTTGGCATATTGCAAAGGGTCAATTTCATTTGCCTCGGCAAAGCCTTTTAAGCGCAGTAAGCAGGCTTTACACTTGCCACAGGCGGGTCTTTTACCGTTATAACAAGTGTGTGAATCTTTTAATAATTCAAAAAATCCTAATTCTTTAATTAACTTTACAGTTTCGGCTTTTGTGAGATGCATTAATGGTGTGTGTAGAGTAATATTGCTTTCCATGCCCAGCCTGATTGCGTTTTGCAAGCTTTGCATAGTGTTTTCTCGGCAATCTGGATAACCACTATAATCGGTTTGGCATACACCTGTTACTAAATCTTCAATTTTTAAGCTATAGGCATAAGCCGAAGCAAAAGTTAAAAAAATTAAATTTCTACCCGGCACAAATGTGTTTGGTAAATTGTTGTTAATTGAATTTTCACTGGCAATTTCAATGTCATGAGTTAAGGCATTGGGTGCCAGTTGTTGAAAAGTATCAATAGATAAAATTTTGTGTTTGAGATTGAGTTTTTTAGCAATTTTCTCTGCACATTCTAATTCAATTTTATGCCTTTGGCCGTAATCAAAACTAATACATTCAACCTGTTTAAAGTTTTTTAAAGCCCAAGCTAAACAAGTTACCGAATCTTGTCCGCCCGAGAGTAAAACCAAGACTGTTTTAGCGCTTAAATCTGTGTTTGAAATGTTATTTTCCTTTAACTGCTCCATATTTTAAAATGTGTAAACGACTTGTAAAATGCCAGTTATTCAGCTCGCAAATTTCCTTGAGCCAGTCTGTTTTTTCTTCAATTTCTTTAGCTGTTTGGCCCTCTGGCATTAACCAAACCCTATTTTCTTCAATCTTCCATTTTTGAATTAGTTCTTTCACTTCCTCAACATCTTCTGGCGATTGAATAACAAATTTTAGTATACTGTTGGGAGGATTTAATTGAATATCGTAGGGCTTGTTACCGCTATTTTTAAGCTTGGGCGAAATGTTAAAATGATCCACTATTTTTTCGTCCATTGTAAGCTTTACGCTACCACTGGTTTCAATTTCAATAAAACTTTTTGGAAATACCTCTCTTATTTTGCGGATTGCTTCTTGTTGTAATAATGGCTCTCCGCCTGTAATAACTATGTGCTTACAATTCTGCTCGGGTGCAGATTTGCGCATTGCTTCTCCAATTTCGGCAATGGTCATCATGGTGAACTCAATTTCTTCCGGATGCCAACTATACTTTGTGTCGCACCAAGTACATTTTAAATTGCAGCCTGCAAAGCGTAAAAACACAGATGGCGTGTTTGCATGGGGACCTTCACCTTGTTCGCTAAAAAAAATTTCGCAAACGGGATAGCGTTTTATTTCTGTGCTATTCATTTATGATTGGTAGTTGGCTTCTACAGTTGTTGTAATGCCACCTCGATTGTTAAATACGCCCGTGATTTTCATTTGTCTTGGTTGGCAGGCTTTTACTAAGTCGGTAAGCAATTTATTTACAACATGTTCATGAAAAATTCCTAAATCACGATATGCCAACAAGTATTCTTTAAATGATTTTAGCTCAATACAGTCTTTATTCGGCATGTAACTAATTGTAAGTGTGGCAAAATCTGGCAAGCCTGTTTTTGGGCAAACACAAGTAAATTCACTAGTTGTAGAAGTGATTGTGTATTCTTTTTCTGGGTATTCGTTTTTCCAAGTTTCAATTTCGGGAAGGTTGAGGTTACGAATGTGATCTTGTTTGTCGGAGTAACTTGATTGTAACGCCATATTTTTAGATTAGTTTTTATATGATTTTATATAAGCAAGTAATGTCGTGCTGGTCAAGTGGGGGTGAAATGTGGTATAATGTGACAAATCAACACAAATATGGAAGGAATCTCGACTAATTTAGAGGCTAAAACGACACCTTCAAAACAGGAGGTGGTGAAGCAAACTAAAAATCAACTGGAAGACTTAAATAGCGAGCTTGTAGATTCAGAGGGCAAGGCTGCTTATAACCAGGCTCAAGAGGCAATTAGAAGTTTGCCTCAGGTGGAAGATGTTATTGGAACAGTAGAGGAATTGTCCAAATTAACGGCTGACCAATTAATTAAGTTAGAGGACAAATATCCGGGTATTTTGCTTTATGCTTTTACAGATATTGTGGGGCAAGCCACAAAACTCGATTTTAATAATTGGCAGGCTTATAAACAGCCTACACCCGGTATGCGCCTAGTGGTTAATTTTAGGGGAAATAGTGATGCGGAAAGAAAAATTGGCTCGGGTGACATGATGCCTGTGAGTGTTAGGTGTTTAACTGTTTATGAAGATGGCGATGCAAACAGAAAGCGCACCAGTGATGTGCGAATTGGCTTAAAGGGCCGCAATCAGGCTGAAACAGGTTTTTTTGATAAACGAGGTTATATCCCCATATATTCGGATGATGTAGTGCTAATTGGTGGTGAAAATGAACCTGAAAAGGGTATTGATAGAGAATTTTCAGAGAAATTTCCAACCGAAGAGGCTTACAAGGCATCTGACGAATTTAAAACGGCTTGGGCTCAATTGGCAAGCGCTTTAAAGCCGAGTGCCAGTCCAAAATTTAAAAGAAACTTAACCCCTAAAGAGGCATTAACTTATATGGAGAGTTTACAGAATGGATCGGTTGGAGCGCGTTTAATACAGTCGATAAATAAGATTATTGAAAACAAAGTATACCCCAAGCATTGTTGGGATTGGATAAATACCGTGCACCAAATGGCCGGGATTACAGAAAAAAGGAGGATTTACCAGAATTTGAATTATGAAGGAAAAGATTGCGGTGATAAGCATGCTCCCGATGAATTGGTGGCAGCATTAAAGCCCGGTGATTGGATTTACTACAATAACCGCAATACTTCTGATAAACATGGAAATCACAGCGCTATTTTTTGTGGATGGAAAGATGAAGGTAAAAGAGTTGCGCTTGTAGCAAGTGGGTCTTATGGGCGTGTTGGTAGGTACCATACAGCCGATTTGGTGGATCAGCCGGTAACGCATATTACCAGACCGGTAGCTTAGTTTTATTTGCCGATTTGTTTGCGATAAGCCAAGTACTCCTTGGACTTTTGTATTTTGCCAATTAATTTTTGATCGGCAATTTGAGGTGTGGTGGTAGCTTTAACCGACAAAACTTTTGCTAAAGTTTTGTCGTCCATTAGCTTGTGGTTACGCACAACTTCTTCAATACTTTTACCTTTTTTTACAGCTTCGTTAATGATCTCCGCTGTTACCTGATAACCTAAATAAGGATTGAGGGCTGTGCCGGTGCAAAGACTTTCATCAAACATTTTTTTAATGCGCGCTTTATTTACCTCTATATGGTCCACACAAAATTTGCGGAACATGTTGCAACCATTGGTTAAAAGTTCAATTGACTGCAGTAAATTGTGCATAATTACAGGTCCATTTACATTTAATTCTAGCTGTCCACCGCGAATACCCATCATAATTGCCGCATCGTTACCAATAATTTGGCAGCCGATCATTTCAATACATTCCGCTATACTAGGATTTACCTTGCCGGGCATAATAGAAGAACCCGGTTCCACTTCCGGCAAAGTAATTTCTTTAATACCGGCTTTTGGCCCCATGTTCATTAATTTCAAATCGTTGGCGATTCTTATTAAAGTGAGTGCTAAAGCGCGTAAAGTGGCTGAAACATTGCCAAATAAATTGTAGTTGTTTGATGCTTCCACCATATTTGTAGCCGGTTTTAGCTCTATTCCCGTTAATTCACTTAAAATTTTAACGACGGTTTTTTGGTATTGAGGATGTGTGTTTATGCCTGTACCAAGCGCTGTGCCACCAATGCCAAGCTCTTGCAATTGAGTGCTTGTTAATTGAATATGCTCACTATCTTTACGCAAAGCATCAGCGTAAGCCAAAAATTCCTGACCTAAACTAATGGGAACAGCATCTTCTAAATGAGTTCGCCCCACTTTAATAATGTCTTTATGGGTTTTTGCCAGTTTTTTAAAGCTTAATTCTAGTTGATTGAGCTCTTGTAAAAGCTCCACTAAGCTAAAAAGCGCCGCAATTCGTATAGTGGTTGGGATTACATCGTTAGTGGACTGAGCCATATTGACATGATTGTTGGGATGCACCTTTTTGTATGATCCTTTGCTGTCGCCCAAAATTTCGCCTGCTCTGTTGCTAATAATTTCGTTGGCATTCATGTTATATGGTGTGCCTGCGCCAGCTTGAAAAACATCGATTGTGAATTCATTATCAAACTTACCCTCAATAAATTCTTCTGAGGCCTGAACAATGGCTTTACCGATTTTTTTATCTAGAGTGCCTAGTTTTATGTTTGCCAGAGCGGCAGATTTTTTAACTAAGCCCAATGTGATTGTGAAAATACTAGGTGCAGTTAGGCCGCTAATTTGAAAATTTTCCTGTGCTCTTACTGTAAAAGAACCGTAATAAGCCTCTTGAGGCACTTGTATTGTGCCAAGGGCGTCTTTTTCTGTGCGTGTTTTTTTAGTCATAATTGAAGTTACTTAATATCTATAACACGGCTGTGGCTTTGTGTAAAAGCGAGTTTTATGGTTGTTTTGATTGCACAAACAATTAAACCTTGCAAAATCAAAAAACTAGGGTAGAATTGGACAGCTTTTAAGAAAAAAAGATGCCAAGAGTTTGTCAAATTACAGGTCAACGCACTCGCTCAGGAAACAATGTGAGTCATTCAAATCGTAAAACTAAAAGGACATTTAAGCCTAATATTTTTAAGAAGAGAATTTTTGATGCTGAAACGAATACTTTTGTAACACTTAAGGTGTCTGCACGAGGTTTGAGAACTTTGAGAAAGAAGGCGTTAGTATAAAGTGCTTAGTATAAAGAGGTGAGAATAGATTTTGGCTTCATATAAATTATGAGGTTATTTTTGTTGTGTAATATGGCTTGTTGTAGCCGTATTACACAAAATTACTTGAGCTTTTTGGCAAATTCTGTCGTAGTTTTTCCTCAGCTTGAGTGCTTTTGTTTTTGTGTAGCCATTTGAAGGCGTTAAGAGTAGAAGTGAGCTAAATCTTGATTTCGGCGCTTCAATTATATATAGTGTCTTTATCGGTCCAAACACACTATATGTTGTGTGTTGTTCGTAGCAGTGCCTACTATTAAACGCTGAGTTGAGTCAGCAAGGGGCAAATGCTCTTTTTTATCTCTCAAGTTATTTAACTTTGTTAATTATGAAAACAAAATCCACACAAACTACTGATTCTAAAGCTAAGGTTTCTCCATCTCCTCGTGCTGCTCATCAAGAAATGATGGCTTCGGATAAAGGAATGAATTTTAAACGATATTTCACAAAAGAAGGTGTAGGCCCATTTGAGGGAATAGAGTACGAAAAAAGAAGCTCAGTTATTACAGAACCAGATGGAAAAGTGGTTTTTGAATTACATGACATTGAAGTTCCAAAAAGTTGGTCTCAATTAGCCACAGATATTTTAGCGAGTAAATATTTTAAAAGAGCAGGTGTTCCAGGAACTGGTCATGAAACAAGTGCTCAACAAGTTGTACACAGAATTGCTAATGCAATTAGAACTTTTGGTGAACAACATGGTTATTTTGCGTCTGCTACAGATGCATCTATTTTTGAAGATGAGTTGAAACATTTAATTATTAATCAAAAAGGTGCTTTTAACTCACCTGTTTGGTTTAACTGTGGGCTATATCAATCTTACGGAATTGAAGGAACAGGAGGTGCATCTTATTACGACATGGAAGAAAAAGTAGTTAAGGAGACCGTAAATGGTTATGAACACCCTCAATGTTCTGCGTGTTTTATTCAAAGCGTAGATGATGATTTAATGGGGATTTTTGATTTGGTTAAGAATGAGGCTAAGTTGTTTAAATTTGGCTCTGGTACAGGTACAAATTTTTCAAAATTAAGAGGAAAACAAGAAAAACTGTCAGGTGGAGGTACATCTTCTGGTTTGATGTCGTTTTTGGAAGTGTTGGATAAAGGTGCAGGAGCAACAAAATCGGGAGGAACAACAAGAAGAGCTGCTAAAATGGTGTCTTTAGATATGGATCATCCGGAAATTGTGGATTTTATTAATTGGAAAGTTAAAGAAGAGAGAAAAGCTAAAATTTTGATTCAAGCAGGTTACCCATCCGATTTTAACGGCGAGGCTTATAAAACTATTTCAGGTCAAAATTCTAATAATTCTGTGAGAATTCCGGATAGCTTTATGGAGGCTTACGAACAAGATGGTAATTGGCAAACTATTGCTAGAAAAAATGGAGAAGTGGTGGAAGAAATGAAAGCACGAGATTTAATGGATACAATTGCGAGAGCTGCTTGGGAATGTGCGGATCCAGGTATTCAATTTGATGATACTATTAACCGTTGGCATACTTGTTCTAATACAGACAAGATTTACGGTTCCAACCCATGTTCCGAGTATATGTTTTTAGACAACACAGCTTGTAATTTGGCTTCTTTAAACTTAATGAAGTACCGAAAGGAAGATGGAACTTTGGATGTTGAAGCTTATCGTTATGCAAATAGAGTTTTCTTTACTGCTCAAGAAATTTTAGTAGATTTTTCATCTTATCCAACTGCGCAAATTGCTTTAAATAGTCATAAATATCGTCCACTTGGATTAGGTTATGCAAATTTGGGAACTTTATTAATGACTATGGGTATTCCTTACGATAGTGATGAAGGTCGATCTATTGCAGGTGCTATTACAGCTATTATGCATGGTGAAGCTTATAGAACTTCGGCCGAGCTTGCTTCTGTTAGAGGGGCATTTGAAGACTATGCTCAAAATGCACAACCAATGATGAATGTAATGAATATGCACCGAGATGAGGTTTACTCTATAAATAAAGACCTTTGCCCTGACTATTTATTAGAATCTGCTAAGGCTGTTTGGGATGACGTAATTATTTTTGGTCAAACTTATGGTTATAGAAATGCTCAGGCTACAGTTTTGGCTCCTACAGGGACAATTGGCTTGTTGATGGATTGTGATACTACAGGTGTTGAACCGGAATTTGCGATGGTGAAGTTTAAAAAATTAGCTGGAGGAGGTTATTTCAAAATTATTAATCAATCTATTCCGCTTGCTTTACAACACATGGGGTACTCTGAGAGCGAGGTTATTGAAATTATTGATTATGTGTTAGGTAAAGGTACTTTTGTTGGTGCACCCTATGCAGA
Source organism: Candidatus Altimarinota bacterium (assembly GCA_044228405.1). Taxonomy (GTDB): domain Bacteria; phylum Patescibacteriota; class Gracilibacteria; order UBA1369; family JBGAUX01; genus JBGAUX01. Next base: position 10,332 of record JBGAUX010000023.1, read on the forward strand.
TCCTGCAGAACTTAAGAAATTGGGTTTCTCTGATGAAGATATTGCTGAAGCCGAGGCTGCAGTTGCAAAAAGTAGAACTTTAAACGAGTGGACACCAAAAGTTAACCCTGTAACCTTAAAGGAAAAAGGTTTAACTGATGCTCAAATTAAAGAAGTTATTAACTATACAGCTGGTACTCAAACAGTTGAAGGTGCTCCTTTCTTAAAAGACGAGCATTTAGCTGTATTTGATTGTGCAAATAAATGTGGCGATGGTGTTAGATATATTCGTCCACACGGACATATTTATATGATGGGTGCTGTGCAACCATTTTTGTCTGGTGCTATTTCAAAAACTATTAATTTACCAAACGAAGCAACTGTAGAAGAAATTAAAGATTTATATGTTGATTCATGGAAACTTGGTCTTAAGGCCGTGGCTTTGTATAGAGATGGTTGTAAGATGTCTCAGCCATTAAACAGCGGCGATGGGGGAGCTAAGGCTGTTGAAGCCGAAGTTGCTGGCGCTAAGAGAGGTGCAAAAATTGCTATGCCGGCAAAAAGAGCTGGTTTAACTGTTGAAGCTTCTATTGGTGGGCAAAAAGTTTATGTGCGAACAGGTGAATACGAAGATGGTGCTTTAGGCGAGGTGTTTATTGATATGTTTAAAGAAGGTGCTTCGTACAGAAGTTTGTTAAACTGTTTTGCAGTAGCTGTTTCGGTTGGCTTGCAATATGGTGTGCCATTAGAAAAATTTGTTGATGCCTTTACATTCACTCGTTTTGAACCATCTGGCATGGTGAATCATCCAAACATTAAAACTTGTACTTCTGTAGTGGATTATATTTTTAGAATGTTAGGAATGGAGTACTTAGGCAGAACTGATTTTGTTCATGTTAAGCCGGAAGAAGTGCGTAAAGACGATAATCAAAAAGTGTCTAATATTAAGAATGCGATTAGTGTTGAGCAAGAAGCTTCTGCTATGCCAGCTGCTAAAACAAAGGAGGAAGTGGTAGACACTTCTGTTAAACACGACGAAATGGACGCTCAATTAAGCGGTATGATGGGCGATGCGCCAGCTTGTAATGTTTGCGGACATATCACTGTAAGAAATGGTAGTTGTTATAGGTGTTTGTCATGCGGCAATTCTATGGGCTGCAGCTAAAGAGAAGCGATATTTTAGCAAGCTACTTTGTTAAAACCCATTTTTCATTCCTCACGTATTAGTAATACGTTCCGGATAGAAAAATGGGTTTTGCCTTGTATCTTATCTCAAATATCGCTTCTCTAATTTCTGTCGCCTCGTATCTGTCACCTTTTGATAAATCTTATTTAAAATATCGCTTCTCTTTTTATACCTGACACCAATTATACCTGCACGCCAAAGTAGAGGTTGGCAAGTTTGGCGATGGCAAAGCCAATTCCAGCGGCAACGCTGGCGAGGATGAGCATTTCTAAACCGGATTTTATCCAGTTGCGCTTAGTGAATTTGCTTGTAACTGCGCCTAAAATAAATAGTGCGATCAGTGTAATGCTAACTGAAGTGAGAATGCCAGTTGTTAAGTTGAAAAGTAGATAAGGGGCTACAGGTATAGATCCGCCAATCACATAAGAAACACCCATATAAACGGCATTTTTAAGGGGATTTTCTTGAGAGTCCGGATGTAGATTTAGCTCTCTGTAGGCCATTTCTTTTAGCATCAAGTCTTTGTTTTTAGATGCTACTTCAGCCATTTCTACCGATAACTTTTGTGGCCAGCCATCTTTAATATACATTTCAATTAGTTCTTCTTTTTCTTCTTCCGGGTACATTTCAATCTCTTCTTTTTCTTCTTCTAAAATGCGATTATCCATTGCTTGCTCAGATTTGTTGGATAAATACGAGCCCACTGCCATAGATACAGATTCGACAGAAATAATTACAAATCCAGCTAAAATAATTACAAATTGATCGCTTGTACCAATTGCAATTCCGGTAATTGCTCCCATTGTAGACACCATTCCGTCTTCCATTCCAAAAACAACTTCTTTCAATAATGAAGACGAAATAGTGTTGTTATGATGGAGGTATTGAGGATTTCTTTTGTAGTGCATGATCTAAGTTTGCACTTGTTGAAGCTGTTTTACAAGTTTAAATTCACTTGTGTCAAAAGATTTTTTGCGGTTATTTGAGGTATTTGGCTTTTAATTTTTACTATTTCTGCTGTTACAACGGCGGCTGCTTGCGAGGTGCCAGACTTGTATTCATACTCGTTGCCTGGGGCAGAACTCAAAATATTTTGGCCTTGTGCAAAAATATTAACCCAAGTGCCATAGTTTGATTTACTAAGTCTTTCCCCCTCTTTGTTGGTTGCCCCAACTGCTATTACTTGGTCATAGGCTGCAGGATAATAGGGCGTATCGTCGCCGGCGTTGCCGGCGGCAGCCACGATTATGATGCCTTTTTTTAAAGCATACTCCGTAGCCGTTTTTAGAGCTTTGGAGTTTTCTGTGGTGCCAATGCTAAAATTAATAATGTCAGCGTTATTATCGGCAGCGTATTTAATGCCACGAATTACACTGGATAGATTTCCTTTTTTCTCTTCTATAACTTTAATAGGCATAATTTTAACTGCAAAGTTACTATTGGCAATAATGCCACTAACATGGGTGCCGTGGCCGCCATTGTCTACATAAGATCTTTCATTGTTGTTCACAAAATCCCAACCGTATTTGTCATCTTTAAAGCCATTGTTGTCATCATCACTGTTGTTGTTTCTTACTTCTTCTTCCCGAGTCCATCTGTGCTCACGCAACACCGGGTGCAAAATATCCGCGCCTGTGTCGATAACAGCAACTACAAGTGCGCTCCCATTATTTGTTTGAAAATTATTTGTAAAAGCTTTATTTTCCTGCATCTCATAACCTGCGTCATCATCATTAATAGTAATTTCGTAATCAGGCTCAATAAAATCAATTTCATTGATTTTTGCTTGGTATTCATCGGCAATTTGTTGTAAATCTGTCGCTGTTTCAGGCAAATATAATGCCATGATGTTATCGATTGTGTCGTCTTGATCTTTCAACTTAAATAAAAGCTTTTTGCTACTTTTTGGTGCTACTAGTGCTTGTTTTTCTTGTTGAGTTGAATCAATTAAGACACTTGCTTGTAGCAACGAGGCAAAACTGTTTTGGGAGCCTTTGTCACTATCTGTTACCGTGGTTATGGCTTTAACACTGTGTTTTTGATTCAGTTCACTGAATTTTTCAAAACTATCCAGAGCTAAGTAACTCTTACTGCTTTTACTTTGATAGTATTGCAACGTAATACCAAGTATGAGCGACAACAAAAATAGAGTTGTATACTTGTGTGCTTTGCCAATTTCCATTTTTATATTTTTAGTGCGTGAGCCAAAATAATGGCAGCTTGTTCTTTGGTAATTTTATCAAGTGGACCTACTCTGCCATCTCCGTAGCCTTTTAATAGGCCAATTGCGTAGGCTTGATTCATACTGTTGGCGTACCAAGCATTATTGTCCACATCGGTAAATGGTGATTTGGTATTAGTTGAGACTTCTTTATTTGGAAGAGCATTCAAAACTATCGTAATAAATTCTGCTCTATTAATTTGTTCGTTTGGGTTAAAAGTGCTTGTGTTATAACCTTTAATGATACCTTTTTCTAAAGCATTATTGATGTAAAGTGAATATGCATCAGCAATGTCATTAAAACCGCTAGGACTCGCATTTAAACTAATGCTTATATTTAATCCGTCCATGATAAATTGTACACATTCTGCACGAGTTATTTGCACGGAAGCTTTATTTAACGTTTTAACAGCTTGAGTTCTGTTGGCGTTAACAAGCTGGTTTACAGCATCATTAAAATAATCCTTTAAAGTTGAAGGCGTACTATTACTTGATGTGTCTGTTTCAGGTTTAGTTTCATCTTCTTTTTCATCAGCAGAATTGTGGCTCGGTTCTGTAATATTAATGGTTTTTTTTGAGCTATTACGACTACCACCACCCCCACCAGAGCTTGTTTGTACTACCTCCTCTTCCACTACTTCTTCTTCTTCCTCTTCTTCCTCTTCCACTACTTCTTCTTCCTCGGTACAAGTATCACCAGCTTCTAGTGTTAAAGTGTATGTTCCAGTTGTGCTAGGATTTACTTCCACTATATATAAATTTTCTGCCGTTAATGATACTAATGTACATAATGTGTCGGCATTGTAGGTGTCTAGCGCTTCACCGGTTGGTCCACCTTCTTCGCCGTCTCTTGCAAACACAGAATAAGCTATTGTGGCTGTGCCTGCTGTTTTTGTGATTGAATATGTACCTGTAGTTGGGCCGGTTAAGTCATGATAAGTATTGATATCTGCGTCAGTTACAGTGTAAGCACTTGGTGTTTCCAATGTTAATTCATCACCACGTACTAATTCTTCTTCTACTATTTCACCTAAAGTGATTGCTATAAATTGAAGTCCAACAAATACATCGTTAGCATCTAACACATAGTACAATCCCACTTCGTCATCTACCTCTACTCCGTCATCAAAAGTTAGTAAGTAGCTTGTGGAGCTGTTTGCTGTAATTGCACTTGGATACTGGGTGTCAACAAAATAACTGGTTAAGCTGGTTGCCGTAGTGTTATCAACTGCTTCTGAAAAAACTACAGTTACTAAAGTGTTGTCTTCGGGGTTAACACTTGCCGTGAAAGTTACAGAAAGATCACTAATGTAATAGTATGCATCTGCATCAGTTTCCGTGTCCGCTTCTGTGTCGATAACATTTTGAATGTTTAGTTGAGTTCCCTCGGCGCCGGGGGTTATTGGGTTCGTAGTTGTGATTGTTACGGTATTACTACAACCACCTTCTTGCAAAACGGCTGAAGTAATATCATTCATTGGCCCTACATGGTAATTTGTTGTAGTTTCAGCAGAGTCCTCATCAACGGTACATGAATCAAAACCAATTTTGATTGTACTGTTATCTCCTTCAATTTGCACATAAGTTACATCAAGTGTGCCACCGCCACCGCCTTCATCACCACAGTTTACGGTTGGCCCAACCATAATATTGGTGAATGCACTACTGTGGCTAATAAATGTACCAAAAGCCGGAGTGTTGTTAAATGTTAAGGCTACAATTGGTTGACCCGGAACATTTTCTACAGCAATGGCCGCACCTTCCGTTGAAGATGTGTATGTTCCTCCAACCGGAATTTCCATAATATTAGAAAATGTAACTGCAACTTTACCTACATAGCCTTCAGGGCCACTACATACAACAACTTGTTGAGGGTCAACTGCGTATGAAATTGGAACTGAAAAAAGATTACTTAGTAAAAGTAATAAAGTAGTTAAGGATACTAATTTTTTATTAGTTCTTTTAAACATTATAATGTGGTTATTTGTATTTCAATTTTTATTTGAAAGTTTATTATATCATTTTGCACGTGTTTTTACAAGCTAACAGGTGTAAGTTTTTATATGCCTTGATTACTGGTTTTTACTCGCTCAGTATGTTATACTTGTAAGATTTGTTTAATAAAAAGAATGTTTGAACTGCAAATTTTGGAAAAATTTTTGATAGCCGTAGCTTTGGCCTTTTTGATTGGCTTGGAGCGTGAAAGGCAAAGAATTCAAAAGGGATTAACGAGCTTTGGTGGAATTAGAACATTCCCAATTATCGCGCTTATGGGTGCTATGACTGGCTATTTGTTTACTATTTCCCAACTTTTGGTTGGCATGCTTACGGGCGCTTTTGCTATTTGTATAGTGGCAGCTTATATAGTGTCTACAAAGTCGGGCGAGAAGGAATCAATAGGCTTAACATCAACTTTGGCAGCCTTAATAGTATTTTTTATTGGGTTTATTTGCTTTCAGGGCGAATATTTTTTGGCTACAGGAGTGACAATGATATTGTTGATCTTCCTTTATATGAAAAATCCATTGCATTTGTTGGCCGAAAAAGTGAGCTCGGCGGAGCTTCAATCAACTATGAAATTTGTGATAATCGCTTTTATTGTGTTGCCACTACTGCCAAATCAATATTTTGGGCCCTTTGAGTCTTTTAATCCTTACTTAGTGTGGCTAATGGTGGTGTTTATTTCGGGCATTTCGTTTGCTAGTTACATTATTAATAAATTTTTTGGATATAGAAGGGGGATTGGCATTACCGGATTTTTGGCGGGTTTAGTTTCTAGCACTGCATTAACTTTGAGTTTTTCGGCTTTAAGTAAAAATAATAAAAAGATTGTTACTCCCTATGTTTTTGCAATTGTAGTAGCGTCATCGGCTATGTTTGCTAGGGTTTTGTTTGAGGTTTTTGTGATAAATAGGGACTTGTTTGTAGTTTTGATATACCCATTATTGGCTATGCACATTACAGGAGGTGTGATTGCGCTTTATTTTGTTTTTCATAAAGATAAAAAGGCTAGTAATGCAGGAGTAAAAGCTAAGACCTTACAATTAGAGAGCCCTTTTAGGTTAAAACCGGCTATTAAATTTGCTGCGTTTTTTGCCCTGATTTTCTTTGTTACAAAGATGATTTTGCACTACTACGGCACAGATGTTTTGTATATTAGTAGCTTTGTTTCGGGCTTGGTGGATATTGATGCAATAACTTTGACAATTGCGCAATTAGTGAGCAATGGCCTTGATGTAAATGTTGCTGTGATTGCCATTACTATTGCTGCAGTAAGTAATTCTTTGGTTAAGGTTGGTATTTTCTTTTTATTCGGAAACCGCAAAGTAGCATTATATTTGCTAGGTGCATTTATTTTAATTAGCGCGGTTGGCTTAAGTGTAAGCTTGGTGCTTTAACTTGTAAGGGTTATAATCATTAGGCTTAACTAAACTTTATGCCTAGTATTTTTACCAAAATTATTAATCGTGAAATTCCTGCTAAGATTGAATTTGAGGATGACGATTTAATTGTGATTCATGATATTCATCCTAAAGCGCCTGTGCACTTGTTAATTGTGCCTAAGGAAGAAATTGCGACAGTAGACGACTTAACTACTCAGCATGCGGATTTAATTGCTAAGATGGTGTTTGTGGCGCAAAAAATGGCTAAACAGCAAGGTGTAGAAGGCTACAAATTGAAATTCAATGTACACGCCAAAGGCGGACAAGAGGTTTTTCATGTACATATGCACTTGTTAGGCTACTTGTGATGCCTGTTTTTGAATTTCAGCTGCAAAATATTTGTGCCCTTCTTTACTTAAATGTAAGCCATCTCCGGCTGCCATGCCTGGTTTAAAATTTAAGCCATCTGGAGTTGAAACTGCACGGCCTGTATCCACACACAAATCCTTGTTTTGTCTTATGATCTCATTAAATCTATTGATAGCTTTAATTTTTTTGCCATAAGGATTTAGAGTGGCATATTTCACTATGCCTATACCTTTGCCGTTTAAGTATTCTTTAATAAGTTTGTAGCCTTTAAGGTTGTTGGCTACGCTGGCTTCAATTTTCTTTGGGTCATCACTACGGGTTAAACCGTTTGTAGCTAAACCAGCTATT
>JBGAUX010000024.1:0-15837 GCA_044228405.1 Candidatus Altimarinota bacterium
TACAGCTATGCTCAATTAGCTGTAGTTACAAAATCACGCAATGTTGAGGAAATGATGCAGGCTCTTGACGCTGGAGCCCAGATTATAGCGGAAAATCGCACTCAAGAAGCTAGGGAGAAATTTGCAAAATTAGCTAATGAAACCAGCTTTAGGAACGCAAAAAAACACTTTATCGGCAACTTGCAGGGAAATAAAGTGAAGGATGCTGTGGCTTTATTTGATGTAATTCAAAGTGTTGATTCTGTTAAATTGGCGGAAAAAATCAATGAAGAGGCCGCAAAAATTGGCAAAAAAACGCCAGTTTTATTACAGGTAAATATATCTTTGGATGCAAACAAGTCGGGCTTTTTAGCAACTGAAATTTTTGCGGCCGTCGATTCGCTTTCACAGCTTAAAAATATAGGCGTTCAAGGACTCATGACAATTACTCAAAACTACGACGACCCAACCCAAACTAAGCGCGATTTTTTAGCCATGAAAGCTTTGTTTGACACCTTTTGCTTAAAACTAAACATTAAAAATGGCATCCTCTCAATGGGGATGAGCAACGACTACTTGCTAGCACTTGAGTGCGGTTCCACCATGATTAGAGTTGGGAGCGGCATTTTTGAGTAGTCCTTAGTGGTATGCCAGTAACTACGGGCTTGGTTGCCTAAAGACAAAGGGAGGAGCCCGCCTGCGGCGGGCTCCTCCCTTTTATGATTGTCCGTTTCTAAATTAAAAGCGCCCCATAATCACCTGATTTCTAATTTCATGGTGGTAAAGTACCTCGCCACTTTTCACTCTTGTTCCCAACGACTTAGGGCTTAAATCGGCAGCACCTCTTTTTAATTCTGCAAATTTATCTCTATTTCGTTCACCTAAAGTTTGTTTAACAAACTCAGAAGACTCAAAATGCTCTAAAGCATCATAAATATTGCCTGGCAAAATTTTGTGTGTGCCATTGTTTTTTACCGCAGTCTTTAGCTCGTTATACTCTTCTTCTGTGCCATTCATTGCTCTAAATCCAGCTGACAAAATCAAATAGTAAGCCATATAAGGATTGCAATCTGGAGCCACAGAACGCACTTCAATACGAGCTGATTTTTCATTTCCAAGTGGCACACGAATCATAGAACCTCTATCTGTTGCCGAAGCTTTAATTTCATTTGGTGCCTCAAAATTAGGATCCAAACGTCTAAATGAATTTACACTTGAGCAAAAAGACAAACAAATTTCTTGAGCGTAGTATAAAATTCCTGTTAAAAATCGGTTAGCTGTAGGCGATAAACCTAGTTCACCTTTTGGTTCGTAAAAAACATTTTTGCCTTCTTTTTCCAAAGACATATTAGAATGCATTCCGCTACCGTTAATTCCGGCTACAGGTTTTGGCAGGAAAGAAGCTGTAAAACCCATAGTTTTAGCAACTTGTCTGGCAATCAATTTATAAAGCAAAATTTGGTCTGAACAAGTTGTAATGTCTGTATATTTAAAGTTCACCTCAAACTGTGAAGGCGCTACTTCTGGATGATCTTTTTCATTTTCAAAACCCATTGCTCTTTGAACCTCGGCAACTTTATCAATAAATTTACGCAAATCATCTTGAGGCAAAGTGTTAAAATATCCTCCTTCTGTAACGGTTTCAAAGCCTCTATCTTCATGATAAAACTGCTCTGCATCTACACCTTTAAATAAAAATCCTTCCAACTCAGGTGCAGCATTTACAATAATGCCTTGCGACCGCAAAGAGTCTGTCATAGTCATTAATTGCACTCTGTAGTCTGTTGCAAAAGGCTCGCCATCTTGGTCGTGCACATTAGCAAAAACTATAACTTTTCCGCCTCCAAACACATCCGAAGGTATCCATCGCATAGAAGACCAATCTGGAACTAAGCGTAAATCAGATTTATCTAAAGTAGAAAAACCTCTAACAGAAGACCCGTCAAAAGTTAAATTATCCAAAGATCCCAGTACAAATTCCTTGTCATAATCTAACAAATGCAACTTGCCTTCTAAATCACAAAAAGCCACCATAACGGCTTTAATACCTTCTTCCTCACTTAATTCTTTAATCATTTCTTGAGCAAATTGCTCTCTTGTCTTACCTTGCTTCTTGTCATTTTTTATTTTCAAGTTGCGTTGCTTAAGCTCTGTATAGTCGAGCTCCAGGAAGTTCGTAAGACTTTTCATCATAAGATAAAAATTAAAAAATATTTATACTGGTTGTGAAGAAGACAAGTTAACTATTACTGTTCAAATTCGTATTAGTAAATGCTTTTAATAAATTTTTGATTGACTCATAATAGGCAAGTTAGTGTATTAATCTAAGTATGAAAATAGTTGTTGGTATGTCAGGTGGTGTGGATTCCTCAGTTTCAGCCTTGCTCTTAAAAGAGGCTGGCCATGAGGTAATTGGTGTTTTTATGAAAAACTGGGAAGACACCGAGGATGAGTTTTGTAGTGCAACCGAAGATAGCGAAGATGCACGGTTGGTTTGTGAAAAATTAGGCATCCCCTACTTTACGGTGAATTTTGAAAAGGAATATATGGAAAATGTGTTTGAGCATTTTTTGACTTCCTTTAAACAAGGCTACACGCCTAACCCTGATGTTTTGTGTAATCGTGAAATTAAATTTAAATACTTTTTGGAAAAGGCACTCAAGTTAGGAGCGGAGAAAATTGCAACAGGTCACTACGCACGTGTGGAGCAAGCGGGAAATGGTGATTTCAAACTTTTAAAAGGCTCGGACGAAAGCAAGGACCAAAGTTATTTTTTGTGTCAATTAGGCCAAAAAGAGCTTAGCAAAACTATCTTCCCACTTGGCGATTTGCCAAAAGATAAGGTGCGAGAAATTGCCAAAAAGCACAATTTACACATACATAGTAAAAAAGACAGTACTGGAATTTGCTTTATTGGTGAACGAAAATTCAAGGATTTCTTAGGGCAATTTTTGCCGGCACAAGCCGGTGACATTTTAAGTGTTGAGGGTGAAAAAGTGGGCAAACACGAAGGCAGTATGTACTTTACTATCGGTCAAAGAGAAGGCTTGGGCATTGGTGGCCCGGGTGATGCATGGTTTGTGGTAGACAAGGATGTTCAAAAAAACATTGTGTATGTTGCTCAAGGAAAAAATCATCCTCGATTATTTAAAAAGCAATTGTGGGCCACTGATTTCAACTGGATCAACAACAAAGAACCCGAAGATTTATGGCAAGGTACAGCCAGAATTCGCTATCGACAAGAGGATCAAAAAGTAAAATTAATTGAGAAAGGCGGAGGTAAATTTTTATTTGATTTTGAAGAAGCCCAAAGAGCAATTACCCCTGGTCAGTACATTGTTTTGTATAATGGAGATGAATGTTTGGGAGGAGGCGTGATTATTTCGTAAAGTGTTGATATGAAAGTAGCTATAATTGGTGGTGGCGCGGCAGGAATGATGTCTGCCTTAACAATATTGCAAAATAAACCTGAAACTGAGGTGTTTTTAATTGAACGCAACAAATTTTTGGGCCAAAAAGTGTCTATTTCTGGTGGCGGCAGATGCAATGTAACCACTGGCCTTAGAGATATTAAGAGGATTTTAAAATGTTATCCAAGAGGATCAAAATTTTTGTCTTATTCAATGCACGAATTAACTCCAAGTAACTTAATGGAATGGTTTGAAAGCCAAGGTTTAGCGCTAAAAACTGAAAAAGATTTACGAGTTTTTCCGGCTTCAAACAAAGGTGAAGATGTTGTGAATTTATTCTCACAAAAAATCACTGCTTTGGGTGGCAAAATCTTGTTGGGCGCACAAGTTTTAAATGTTAGTGAAGCTAACTCTGGTGCCTCTAAAGGTTTTTTAATCGAATTAAAAGATGCTGAATCAATTTATGTGGATAAAGTGATTATTTGCGTTGGTGGACAAGCATACAGGCATACGGGTTCGGTTGGAGACGGCTATACTTGGGCGGAACAATTTGGCCACAAAGTTACTAAACTTTCACCGAGCTTAAACGCTTTTGTGCTTAAAGAGGCTTGGGTGCCACTATTAGCAGGTGTGAGTTTTAAAAATGCTGGACTTAAGATTGAATTTGGTGAAAATAAATATGAGTTTAATGGCCCATTTATGTTTACTCATAAAGGTATAACTGGCCCGGCTGTGTTTGCAATTTCTTCAATGATTGCGCAAGAATGGGATGTAAAAGTTGAGGCGACAGTAAAAATTGATTTGGTTCCAAATAAAAATCTTCAACAAATTTTAGATTTTTTTAATACTGAGTCTGTAAATTTGAAAAAGAAATTTAAAACGACTTTAGACACTTTAATGCCTCGTTCTTTGGCTAGCCACCTACTTAAATCTGTAGGTTTTGATGAAAATAAAAACAATGCCGAGGTGAGTAAAAAGGAGTTAAATAAAATTGCAGAGGCAGTTAAAGGCTTACCTTTAACCATTGTTGGCAGTACGGCTGGAGAAGAATTTGTGACAGCTGGTGGTGTGGATACAAGTGAGATTAATAACCAAACAATGGAATCCAAAATTTGCCCCGGGCTTTATTTTGCCGGGGAAATTTTGGATGTAGATGGATTTACTGGGGGCTTTAATTTACAAGCCGCCTGGGCTACAGGTCGCGTGGCTGGTTTAAGCCAATGACAAAGCGTCTTCTAAGGTTTGTCCGTTTAAAAATATTTGTGGAGTAAGAGTGGTGTTTTCTTCCACAGTGCGGGTAATTTGCTCTTCAAAACGAGGATTGTCGCATACGCCACCCAAGCTAATTGTACCGCTTAAATTTACTGTTACGTTAGTCCCAGATTCAACAATTGAATCAACAACCAATTGAGAATTGCCCAAAGAATTATAATAGGTTCCGTAATTTTGCGTGTTGATTGCAAGTAAAAAATTCAATGATTCAGTTAAAGCATCTTGGCCTATTCCTAAAGGTTGGTCCTCAAAAACAAGGCTATCACCGCAGCCAAGCAGGTCGCCAGCCTGTCCGTTGTCTTCTAAATCAACAAGTGCAATGTGCATTTCTGGGTTCAAAGCCTCTTGGTTGTTCTCAACAGGTTGCTGTTTTTCTGTGTTTTCCACTGGTGCTGGGCTTTGGCAACCAAATAAAGTAATTGAAACCATTAACAAAGATAAACTGATATATTTTTTCATATGTTTTATTAAAAAATCTGATTTGAGTATATACTAGTGAAGATGCATTTTGAAATTGATAAATCTTGGCAGAAAGTTTTGCAGGAAGAATTTGGAAAGCAATACTTTAAAGAATTAGCTAATTTTGTAGAAAATGAATACAAATTAACTACAGTTTTTCCCGAAATTAAAAATGTTTTTCGCACTTTCAACTTGTGCTCTTTTGACGAGGTGAAAGTGGTCATTTTAGGGCAAGATCCTTATCATGGTGAAGGGCAAGCCAATGGTTTGTGTTTTTCTGTGAATGACGGTGTTAAACTGCCACCTTCGCTAAAGAATATTTATAAAGAACTTGTGTCTGATTTGGGTGTACCCATACCAACAAATGGCAATTTAGACGGCTGGGCGCGGCAAGGCGTTTTACTTTTAAACGCTACGCTCACTGTTCGTCGCGCCCAGCCGGGCTCTCACCAAAAGCAAGGTTGGGAAACTTTTACTGATGCTGTAATTAAAAAAATTTCAGATCAAAAATCAAATTGCGTATTCATTTTGTGGGGAAAATATGCCCAAGACAAAGGGAAAATCATAGATCAAGATAAGCACTGTGCGTTATCAGCGCCTCATCCCTCACCATTTTCTGTGCATTCTGGCTTTTTTGGTTCCAAACCGTTTAGCAAAACAAATGCCTATTTAAAATCCGTGGGCAAAACGCCTATAGCTTGGGAAGAGGTAGTAATACAGGGTCAACTGGTATAATTGGCAAATCCACTTTTGTATCTAAGTCAACTTCAATTATAGGAGGCACTTCAATATGTATGTCCGCCTCTTGGGCCTTTTCTTTCGTATCTGCGTTGATTTCCGCTTGACGTGTACTCGTCGGTTTAACCACCTCAGGTTTGCGTGTTTCTTGAAATTTTGTATTCACATTAATAACCCCAGGCGTATTGATATCAGGCTTGCTCGTTATTACATTCAATTTTACCTCGTTAATCAAATCTTCAAGTACTCTTTTAGATTCTGGGTTATCTGTTTTTTCTCTTATTTGAGTAAGATTATTTATTCTAATTTGTAAATTATCATCCAATTCTAATAAAAATTTTTCTGATTTATCAACTTTATTTAGCCCGTCATTCAATTTACCTTTAAAATTTTCCCGCAAATTTACTTCCACTTCTGTAGAAAGTTTATTATTCTCGGCTAATTTTGCCGCTTCATCCAATCTTTTTTGGCTTAAATCTATTAAAAATTGTCCCTCTGCATCGTTAGAACTTGCAAACCAAGTTTGAACTTTTTCTGTTACATGAATTTTTACAGGATACAGAATATCACCTGGTAATGCGCTTTGTGCAGCCAAGCCAACACCACTGCCAGCACCCACTACAAGCACCAAAACTGCAAATAAAGGTTTTACAAATAAGCTAGGCATCCAATTAGTTTTTTCTGATTTAGCGTCCTCCATGGTATCCATAAACTTCAAAAGATCGCTATGCATAACGCTTTTTTCCTGTTCGCTTAATTTTAAAGCAGGAATATCTTTAAGCTGATCTTTTATATATTTATCCATTTCGTTTTAATTAATTCCTAATATTTTTCTTACTTTTCCAAGTCCCCTATTTATTCTCACACCAACTAGATTTTCTGTGCATCCTGTTAGCTCGGCAATTTCTTTAATACTTAAGTCCTCTAAATACCTCATTTTCATAATTTCTTGATACTTTTTTGGAACACTTGAGATCGCTTTTATTACTCTTTGAGCCTCCAGTTTAATGCTACATTTCTCCTCCACAGCGCCTTCTGAGGGTTGAAAACCATTTTCCATTAGTTCATCAAGTGATAGTTGCTTTCTCTTTCTATGATGCGAAACTACGGCATTTCTTACAGTTTTATGCAAAAAAGCCCTTAAATTTTCTACTTTTTTGCCCTTGTTTAAGTATATCCATATATTTTGAAAGGCTTCCTGAAGCAAATCCTTGGCCAAATCACGGTCGTAAACTCTAAAATATATATGACGAAAAAGTTCATCAGAATAATCTTCATATGCTTTTAAAAACTCTATTTTTATTTGTTCATCCATTTTAAAAATTCAAAACTACTTCTAAAGTACCCGACCCACCTCGGTCGCTTCTACCTTCATAAACACGCATCACAAAAGGCAAACCGAGCAAATATTTCTTTAAAAATGGCTTAATAATTGGCATGCCTTTTTTTGAATGCAGGCCCTTGCCAGTAATAAAAAGCACCTTGCTAAGCTTACGACTTCGGCATTCGTCCAAAAACTCGTCGGCTAGGCGTTTCATGTCGCCCTGAGTTAAATATCCTCTGTCGTGAAAATCAAATTCCTCCTGAGGTTTACTTAGGTTATCGTATTTATTTACTTTTTTTGGCCTAACCTTATTCTTAGCCATAGTTAATGATCAATACTGACACCATTCAAAAACCGGGAAAAAGCTGTTTCTCCATTCACCTTCCCACTGGTGAACCAACCATTCGGCCGGCGATTTTTCCTTAACAAAAATATACTCTTTAATTGGTTCCAAAAATACGGATTCGTCTCTACCAAAAGCGTCTAAAACCTTATCTGTTTGCAGTGTTTTTTCGGCAATGTTGATAAGTTTTTTTGCAA
Organism: Candidatus Altimarinota bacterium; assembly: GCA_044228405.1. Classification (GTDB taxonomy): domain Bacteria; phylum Patescibacteriota; class Gracilibacteria; order UBA1369; family JBGAUX01; genus JBGAUX01. The sequence continues at coordinate 7,723 of JBGAUX010000024.1, forward strand.
TATCCAACACTTTCTCGCCTTTTAAAGTTGCTTGCAAACCATTTTTTGCCACATCCTGTTGAAGATTTTTGTGCTCAAAATAATTTAAGTCTTTTACAATTTCCCAAACACTATCAAGAGCTGTTTGACTATATGCCAAGCCCTTAATTAAGGCAGCAACAGATGGGACCAAAGAAGGTGGCAAGCTATCAAAACATCTTAGTTCAATAACATTTTTTAACTTTACATCTTTCCAAAGCGATTTCGTGTGCATTTCAAAATCGTCCATTGTGGCTTGGTGTCCTTCAAATCCATTAGTCATGTACTCTTGAAAAGACATTTTTGGCTCAATCCATTCGTCGCCCTTTTTAAGAAACAAAATTGGCAACGAAAGCACATGATTTATCCAATCGTCAAAGCCAAAAGCCGACTCGTAAAGCTCTTTAGAAGTTTCAAAACGAGAAATATTGTTCTTAAGTGTCACATTGTATCTATAGCTCATGTAACCCGTAAATTGCCCTCTAGAAAAGGGAGAATTTGCAAACATGGCAGTTAAAATTGGCGCCAAGCGAGTAAAAACTTTCGCCTTATAAGCGAAATCTTCTTCGGAAAAATAATCAATATTGCAATGTATGCCTGCGGTTTTTTTAAACCAAGCTAAGCCAAAATCATTGCCTGTATCTTCCTTTATTTTTGTGAAGAATTTCACAATCATCTCCTTTCTTTCGTCTGGCATATCTTCAATTTCGCTGTTTGCACTCACAGGATGGTAACCAACGCCCAACCAAATAATTCCAAAAACCTTCGAAATCTCCATAACCTCATTTTGATGTATGCGAAATTCGCGCGCTAAATCGTGCACAGACTCATATTTGTCGCCTGCAAGCTCTATACGCCCGTCCGATTCCAAATTCAAAAAAGCTCCACATCTCTGCATTTGCAAAATATATTTTCCTTCTTGTTTTTTAATCTCCCAACCCAATTCTTCGTACATTTTGCCCAAAATCGCCAAATACCCTTTTTTACCGGTGTATTTAGGACTGGTTCCAGTTTGAGCATCTAAACCACTTTTTTCAGCCTCCAAGCCAATATAGGGGATTTCATCCTTTTTCGTCTGATCTTCAAAAATCTTCCTAATAGTTTGAAATTTAGCCTCCATACTCAAAAACTTTACATTTTAGCTTCCAAACTAACACATTGGGGCGCTGATGGCAACTGAGGGCTTGCTTTTACGCAAAAACCATACTAAATTGAGACCTTTATTAAATACTAATTTATGAATGCAACACTAGGAGGAAGGATGGATGAGGCAGAAATGGAAGAAATTATTAATCTACCCAATGTAGTAATACTTGATAAAATTCTTAAAACCCCAGATGGTAAAGAAGATCCAGACCATTTATGTACTAAGTTTAAAAAACTTTTAACTGATGTTTATGAGGATGAAGGACTCACTACTGGCAGACAACTTTTAAGCGCTCGTTTTGACACAGGAGATTTCAGCCCCTTAACATCTAGCGCAATCTGGGATCCTCGTTTACAAGTAATACAAAGAGTGAGCCAAGCAGTTAGTGGAACTAAAACTCATAAAGATTCAACTAAAGCCATAGATTTATATTTGAGTATAGGTGACGTTGATTCTGCCTATAGGTTAATTCAAAATCTAGAAGGAGAACAGCTTACAACGTATAAAGCATTATTGAACTCGCGTCTGCCGTTTTTGCAGTTTAGTCCTGAACTACATGAAAAAATAGTACATGGGGAAAGTGCTCATGCACTTATTAAGCCTGCTAGAATGCTTTTAGTTATGGCGTATCCTGAGAAGTTTCTTAATGGACTTCCTGGGGACCAAGCCCCACCTACTACTGGAAGAAATGCTTATAAAGTGGCTTTGTGGAACTATGTTTTTAATGCCAATATTGAAGATCAGACACTTAAAACAATTATTGAACTAGCTAAAACTTTATCTAATGGCACAGCTGCACTATTAGAACTCATAAATCATGCAAATATTAATTTTGAGTGTGAAGCTGAGTTGTTAGCCATGGCCCGTGCCCAGACTTCTTCTGATACAGTTTTCACAAAATGGGTATTTGAAAATATGAAAGGCAGGAGTGGGGGAAAAACAGTAAAAACTAAAAAAGGTGCGATACAAACAATACCTGTTGATAATACAGCTACGATACTAGGATATAGCCCTAAAGGTGCTAGAAATAGACACATTGGCAAGAATCTCGCTACCAACCACCAATAACAATTTGACACTATGAAGCCCGACGAAACTCCATTAACAGCAGAGGTATTGCTGGATGCGAATGATCAAACCCTTTTAGAGCTATTGCAGGTTTCTTTGCCAGAGACTGCAAGTAACCCAACAACCACTTTGATTCGCTCTTTGTTGGAGCAAGTTTATGCAAGAGAGGAATTTACTGATGATAGGGGGATTTTGCGAGGCGCGGTGCAACAAAGTGAAACTTCTTTTAGAGAAACAGATTCGCAGCTAGCTACACCTGAAGCACAAATAATAGCTCAAGTAAGGGGTCTGATTAACGGTCAAATTAAGTGTAGAGAGGATGTAAGTAAATGGGCTGAAGTTATAAAGGCCATTGGTGATGGCGATTTGGCTTATAGTTTTGGGGTTGGAGTTGGTAATGATTCGCACTTAAGTTTGTTGGGTTCAGTTGATTACCATAAATTTATTGACGATATGCTTTTCAGTCCAGAAATGCAAATGGAGATTGTCAGACAAGGAAGAGAAATTTGGAGCCCACGAGCTGAGTCGGCAACTCAAGGACACCCGCTTTTTAATGATCTACTCAGAAATAAACACCTTAGTCCAGAAGCGCAAATGGGATTTTTCAACTATACTGGTGAGGACGGTTCCGCAAAATACGAGATTACCCGCAATCCTCATGCCAATAGCCCGGAGCTATTAAAAGCTATTCTAGCTGGCACCGACTATGAGTCTAAGACTCTTCAAATAGTGCTGCTTTTTAGTGATAGAAATTTCGATAATATGCCTGAAATTAAGGAAATCATTGAAAGAGATGAAATATTCAGTTTCTTTTTGAGGGCGGCAACTGATGCAGAAACGGAATTAGAAATGATTAATCAGATAATTAAAAGTGGCTCAGATAATGCTTATTATTTACCGGTATTGCGACATGCCAAAATATTATCAATAAAGGCTGCAGACTTAGTTGGACTAGAATTGGCAAAATGGCGTGAACAAGGAAATTATGGAGTTAATAGTAACTTAAAGAAATGGAAATAATTTGGAGCGGGGTAAGCAAAGCTTGCCCAGCCCTTGCGCTCCAGTCAAAAAAAGCCAAAGCTACGCATTTTGGTTTTTTCTCTTTACCATTCTCTGTTTTTCTTGAGCAGATTTGCCTGAAACAAAAAAATCACGAAAAAAGCGTACAATGAGGTACGTGTTTGAGTGATTTTTGAAGTTGAAGGCGAAGGTGCCGAGAAAACAGAGAATGGAGCGGGTAAGGGGAGTCGAACCCCTATCTATGCCATGGCAAGGCATCATAATAGCCACTATACGATACCCGCTCGTTTTGAAAGGAAGATTACGCCTAAAGATTCTAGCGAATTTAAATAAGCTAATCAACTGAAAAGAGCCCGCCTTCGGCGGGCTCTTTTCTCGTTCTTTTTAAAAGCTTTATTCTCCTTCTTCTTTAGGCATTGTTGCCTTATGAGAAAGATTGTTTCTGCCTTGTTTATCAATTTCCATTAATTTAACAGAAATCATATCACCTTCTGCAACTACATCTTCTACACGGTTAACTCGTTTGTTATCAAGCTCAGAAATATGAACCAAGCCTTGTTTACCAGGCATAAATTCTACGAAAGCACCAAATTCCATTACTTTCATAACTTTACCTTCGTAAACCTTACCTACTTCTGGCTCGGCAACTATGTTTTTAACCCATTCTTCGGCCTTTTTAGCGCTTTCTCCGTTTGGAGCAGTAATTAGTACCAAAGCTGTCTTTTTGCCGTCCTCTTGGTCGATATCAATGTTCACTCCACATTCTGCAGTAATTTTTTGAATTGTTTCTCCACCTTTACCAATAACTTCTCTAATTTTTTCTGCATCAATTACCAAAGTAGTAATACGAGGCGCATGTGAAGAAGTTTCTTTTCTAGCTTCAGGAAGAGTTTCTAGCATTTTAGCCAAAATTGAATTTCGACCTTCTTTTGCTTGTTGCAAAGCCTCACTCATAATGTTCATTGGCAATCCTGTCACTTTAATATCCATTTGTAGTGCAGTAATACCGTCGCTTGTACCAGTTACTTTAAAGTCCATATCTCCAGTAAAGTCTTCTAAACCTTGAATGTCAGACAAAATCACATATTGATCGCCTTCCATAACTAAGCCCATAGCAATACCAGAAACTGGTTTTTTAATTGGTACACCAGCATCCATTAATGAAAGCGTAGATCCACAAACTGAAGCCATAGAACTTGATCCGTTACAGCTTGTAATTTGTGAATGTGCCCAAATTGTATAAGGGAAGTTTTCCTTATCTGGTAACACAGGAATCAAAGCTCTTTCAGCAAGATCACCATGTCCGATTTCTCTACGAGAAGGACCTCTTACAGGTTTAACTTCACCTGTTGAGTAAGGAGGGAAATTATAGTGATGGAAATATCTTTTGTGCTCATCAGTATCCATAGTATCCACAATTTGCGCATCACCAGGCGAACCTAATGTTACTACTGTTAATGCTTGAGTTTCACCACGAGTAAACAAACCTGTACCGTGAGTTCTTGGCAATACACCAACTTCACAACTTACTGGTCGAATATCTTTTGGCGCACGGCCATCAATACGAATTTTCTTTTCCAAAATTCTTTTTCTCAAGCCTTTTTCAATTTTTCCTTGAAGAATTCCTTTTAATTCACCTTTTTTGAAAGTCCCCTCTTCAATTTGTGCTGCATGCTTTTCTAGGAAACCCTTTTCAATTGCACCCCATTTCTTTTTAATCTCTTTTTTATTCAAACCTTCAATTGAATCAATCATTTCTTGAGTCAAATAATCTGCTGCTGCTTGAACAACATCTGCAGAATCTTCAGCAATTGGAAATTCAATTGCCTCAGCTTTAAATTCAGCTGCAAATTCTTCCTGCAACTTACAAATTCTTTTAATTTCAGCATGAGCCATTTCAAAAGCCTGCAAAATAACATCTTCTGTTACTTCTTTTGCGCCTGCTTCCACCATACTAATTGCGTCACTTGTTCCCGCAACAATTAGGTTTAAACGGCCATTTTCAACTTGTTCGTAAGTTGGATTGATAATTAGTTTTTCTACACCACTTTCGTCTTTTACATAACCAACACGAACTGCAGCAACTGGGCCATTAAAAGGCGCACCAGAAACCATTAAAGCAGCAGATGCCGCTGTAATACCAGTAGTGGCAGGGTCTACTTCTAAATCGGCAGACAAAACAGAAACTATTAATTGCACCTCGTTTACAGCTCCCTTAGGGAACATTGGACGAATAGGTCTGTCAATTAAACGACAGCTTATAATTTCATCGTCAGAAGGACGACCACCTCTTTTTACAAAACGACTTCCTTTAATTTTGCCAGCGGCAAAAAAGAACTCTTCGTAATCCACAGTTAAAGGAAAGAAATCTGCACCATCTCGTGCTTGATCGCTCACTCCTGCTGCGGCTAAAATAACTGTATCTCCCAAAGAAACTACTACGCTACCTTGGGCTTGGGTCTTAAACTTGTCGCGCTCAAATTTGAGTGTACGACCTGCAAGATCCATTGAAAAAACTTTTGCTTCCATAAAAATATGGTTAGGATATAAATCCCCTTTAGCCAAAAGTTCAAGTTAACAAGTTGCAATCGGTTTAAACTAAACAGATTCTAACCTGCTACTTGAGCACTTAAAGCTCTTTGGGGTGTTTTTAAAAGTGTAAAAGAACAAAAAACCCTCCGTGTAAAACGGAGGGAAATTAGTTTATTTTCTAAGACTTAATTCGCCAATCAACTTATCGTACATATCTCTCTTATTCATCTTTAGGTAGTTTAGCAATCTTCTTCTCTTACCCACCATCATTAGTAATCCTTTTCTTGAGTGATTGTCTTTAGGATGTCCTTCTAAGTGAGAAGTTAGCTCGTTGATTCTTTCCGTTAAAACCGCGATTTGTACTTGCGGAGAGCCAGTATCTTTTTTGTGTGTTTGATGAGTTTGGATGATTTTCTTTTTCGTTACTCTTTTCATATATTTAAGATGAATGATGGTTTAAGTTGCGACGAGTATTCTAACAAGAAAAATTCCTTATGGCAAGGTAAATGTTGATGATTAGGCTGGAGATGCGCCACTAAAGTCGTTATCGCCCGGCATAGTCGCCACTTTTTGCACGCCTCCTCGTAACCATCTAATTACTGCCGAAGGTGAGCCGTACACTTTGGGAGCTACGGCATTAAACCTTCTAGTAGCCTCAAACGCGGCTCCTGTCGGAACTTCCGTTAAAACTCTCTGTAAGCCGATGGCTGTGTCGGCGGCATATCCAAATATTTTTTCGGGAATCGCCAACAACCCGTCCAAAACGGCAGCGGCAGCCCTAAAAGGAGACTTGAATATTTCCTTTAAGGTATAACCTTTGCCACTGGCTTTCTCCTGCATTCTTGCAACTGAGGACGCAGCCACTGCCGGGTTATCAAATACCTTGCTAAAACCTTTTGCCAAACTCATATCAAACTTGTTTTATCTATAAAGTTTAACATCCTATCACTTTTTGGAAATTTGTCAACTAAATGCTTTACATGGCAGCACCCTTTACAACCACCTTCTGTAGCGGAAGTAGGCGATCATTACTGCGGCAACAAAAAACATTATCAATCCCAAAATAATTGAGGCGTGGGCGTGTTCGGCCAGGGGTAGTCCCAAAATATTCATGCCGTAAAAGCCGGCAACTAAATTTAGCGGAAGTAAAATTACTGAAAAAATTGTAAGTACACGAATAATGTTGTTGGTGTTGTGCGAAATTATTGATTCGTTGGTTTCTTGCAAAGACTGAACCAAATCAAAAAGATTCTCCACCGAGCTGTAAAGTCGCTCTATTTTGTCCACAATATCCTCAAAATAAACATCCAAATCCTCTGGTCTAAAACGCTTATTTTTGTGCTCCAATTGAGCAATTGAGGTTCTTTGCGGAAGCAAAATTCTTCTAAAATTAATAATATCTTTCTTGGTTTGCAAAATTTCTTTCAAGCGGTCCCTACTATTTTCCAAATCAAAAACATCTTTTTCCATGGCGTTCACATTCAACATCAATTTCTCTACTAAAGGAAAAGAGGCATCAAAAAGATCATTAATAATCATATACAAAAGATAGCCAGAGCCGTTTCCCATATACTCCTCCTTGGTTTTAGCACTCTTTTTTACATCTTCAATTAGCTCCGCAACTGGCTTGTAATCGCGATGTATAGTCACAAAAAAATTCTGACCAATAAAAATATTAACTTCCGACTGCTCAATGCGCTTGGTTCGTCTGTTTAAAAATGGAAAATGCAAAATAATAAAAAGATAATCGTCGTATTCATCAATTTTTGGCCTTTGCAATTCAACTTCTGTTAAACAATCCTCAATATCAAGTGGGTGAAAATTAAATTTTTTCCCAATTTTGTGCAAAGAATCTGCGTCTGGATGTTGAACATCAATCCATTCCAAATCTTTCAGCTTAATTGTTTTAACTTTAGCTACTTGCATGGAGGTAATTTTTATTTATGCACAGCGATTCTACATATTTGCACTAATTATGGCAAGCAGGCTTCTTGACATAAAACTCGTTACGCATAGACTTAGTGACATGAATTATCGAGAGATCATTGCAGAATCGTGGCAGTATACGCAAGCAAACAAGAAACTGATTGTGTGGCTTGGCTTTATTCCGTCAATTTTCAGTACCACAGCGGGGATTTTGTATGTTTTGTATCAGTTTTTTTCTTTAAAAAGCTCTGCACTTTTTGATAATTCGGCCCACAGTTTTGTTTATGATGTCGCCGCCTTTGCAGTAAATACTTTAAAAAACAGTGGTTCCTTAATGGTTCCCTTAATTATCACATCAATTGTAGTGGCAATTATTTATTTACTGTTGCCTACTTTGTGTCAGG
>JBGAUX010000025.1:0-15110 GCA_044228405.1 Candidatus Altimarinota bacterium
AAATGATCCATGTAAATAAAAAGTGACCTTTTTAGGCGTTTTATGAAAAAGCGCCCTGGCATATTGTCCAATCTTGCAAGCACCGGCAGTGTGAGAGCTGGATGGCCCTACCATAACAGGTCCGGCTATATCAAAAATCGAATAGGTCATGCGCAAAAAAGATGTGTGGCCATCTTAGTCGCATTATAAACAGATGTAAAGTGTCAATTTACAGAGCGCAGATTTTTAGTGCTCCATACTATCCATCTCTTCACTCTCTTTAATGAGATTGTTGATTTCCGGACTTAAAGTGGGGTTTTGCCCTGCCGGTTGTTCTACTTTTGAAGGTTTTTTACTGGTAACCGGTAAACTCTCCGCGCTCAAATGATTAGCTTCAATCATTTTTTCGTTAGTATCAGCTTGTATTTCCTTATCCATCACCAGCTGAGTAATTGGCCATGCGTAGTTAATATTGTAGTCGTTGTAAGCTTGTTTAATGTTTCTATACAAATCACTGCGGATTCTTAACCAACCGGCGCGCGATTCCACCCAAGCTCTTACTTTAATTTCAATTTCGTAATCACCCCAACCTGTAACCATTACAGCTGGCTTTGGTATTGCCAAAACTCCAGGTGTTGCAATGGCCGTTTCCATACAAAGCTTAATGGCATTTTCCAAATCACCTCGGTAATCTACGCCAACACAGGCTTCAATTCTTCTAAAGGGATTACTTGTGTAACTTGTAACTTGATCAGTAAACAATTGGCTGTTTGGCACTACTATTTTGGTTCCATCAAAGGATTTTAAAACTGTAGCTCGCGATTGAATTTCAATAATTTTACCTTTTGTTTCTCCAACTTTAATAAAATCGCCGATTGTAAATTGACGAGCCATCAAAATCATAATTCCAGCAATAAAATTCATTATTAAATCTTTAAGCGCAAAACCTAAACCAAATGCTATAGCTGCGATAATCGAAGTAATATCAATTCCGGCAACTTTTAATGAAGCGGTAATACCAATTGTAACGGCGGCAGCGTAAATAGTACGGCCAGCCAAAATAGGAATTTCCTTATGTTCATCTTCAATACCCTTTTCGGCAATTTTGTTTTCCACGCTACTTCTAATGATTCTTGCCACAAAAAAAGTAAGTATCATTAACACAATAGCGCCTATCCAAAGCGGTATTTTAGAGATAAATGCACTAAACAAATTGGCTAACTCGCTTGGAGTTTCTGCAACTGCATTGGTTGCTTTAGCCGATACTTGTGCCGTAAAAAGGTTCATTTTTATTTTTAAATCCCCTAATTCTACCACAAATCAGCTAAATTTGAAAGCCCCCTAACTGGTGATTAGTAAACTTTCCCGTGCCCACCTATATCAATAAACTTAAATATTAAAATTTCTTCTTGCCGTTGTATTGTTTTTTCGTAAATTGCTCTAATATCATGAGTTATGGAAAATGAATATTCATTTTTACGCTTGCCTTTAAGCTGATGAACTTTCAAAGATGGCGAAAACTCATCATCAATAAATAATGCCAGTTTTTTTAGGAACAGGTTTCTTGTTTTACTATTTAGTTTTTTATATGATTTTTCGAATCTGTGTGTTCTCTGTATTATTTTTTTCATTCTCCCAAGGATTCAAAACTTTTAAGACAGGCCTCCTTTCCTTCTTTTGTAGAGACATCAAAAGACGCTGTAATTAAGTCGTCGTCCGCTACCAACCCAAACTGTAGCCTGCCGTCGTTGTAGGCTCGTAAAGCTTGGGTTACTATAAATGTTAAAGTTACTCCATCTTTTTTAGCTTTTTTTTGGGCACTAGCCTTTAAAGGGTCTTCTATATTAATTGTAAGTGAAGTCATTTTTACTATATTTATAATAATTGTACACTAATATTACACTAGAATGTACCTAAAAATAAAGGGCTACTTAAGACAAAATCATACTTTTAGTGACTGTCAATTGCATATGGTGTTGCCTGTGGCAATTTTGTCCTATTTTTGTATTGAAAAAATTTTAATCAAATTTATATGGGATATCCAATACTTATAGTCATAGCGATTTTGCTTTTGATTAGTATTCGTGAAATTAAACAGTATGAAAGAGGTGTAAAGTTTACGACTGGAAAATTTAAGAAAATCGCTATGCCGGGTTGGAGACTTGTGTTTCCAATATTTCAGAGCATGCAAAAAGTGGATATTCGAACCAAAGCGGTGGATGTTCCCGATCAAGAAGCGATTACTCAAGATAACATTTCAATTCGGATTAATGCCGTTATCTACTACAAAATTACTGATGCGGCTAAAGCTATTATTGAGGTTGAAAATTTTTATTGGGCGGTTAGCCAGCTTGCACAAACAACTATGCGTAATGCAGTTGGTGAAGTGAGCTTGGATAAATTGCTTAAAAATCGTGATGAAGTGGCAGCTAACATTCAAATGATCGTTGATAAAGCCACTGATCCTTGGGGTGTAAAAGTGGAAACTGTAGAATTGAAAGATGTTGTTTTGCCTGATGATTTAAAGAGAACAATGGCCAAAGAGGCAGAAGCCGAGCGCGAGAAAAGAGCGGTAATTATTACGGCACAAGGTGAAGTGGAGGCATCCGAAAACTTGGCAAAGGCGGCTAGAACACTTTATGAGTCACCGGGGGCTTTACACTTGCGAACTCTTTCCACAATTAACGACCTTTCATCCGACCAATCAAACACAACTATTTGGATGTTACCAATTGAAGTGATGCGTGCAATGGAAAAGATGACCGATAAAATGTCTAAATAATGCAAATTTACGGATTACTGGCTTCGCCGGCGGGGCACTCTTTGTCTCCTGCTATGCATAATGTAGCCTTTAAAAACTTGGGGATTGATGCGTATTATTATGCTTTTGATATTGCAGAAAACGAGCTAGACGATTTTATGACTGGTTTAAATGATGGTGGCGTATGTGGTCTTTCGGTTTCACTGCCTTACAAGCAGGCTGTAATGCCTTATTTGGATGTAATTGACGATGACGCAAAGGCTATTGGAGCCGTGAATACAATTAAAAACGTAGACGGCAAATTATACGGCTATAATACAGATTGGCAGGGTGCCCTAAAAGCACTGGAGCTTGGTGATTTAACAAATTTGCTTGGGAAAAAATGTGTAGTCTTGGGTGCCGGTGGTGCTTCCCGTGCTATTGTTTATGGACTTAAAAAAATGGGGGCGGAAGTTTGGATTTTAAATAGAGATATTGAAAAAGCTCAAATGTTAGCCCAAGAATTTGATTGTTCTTTCGGCGCTTTAACTGATTTTGCACAAATAGAAGCGGAAGTTGTTGTTCAAACAACTTCCGCGTGGCTAAGCGAACCTGATGCGCAATTAGTGCCTAAGCAAGCACTCAAGCCTAACATGATAGTGATGGATATTGTTTACAAACCTTTGTTAACACCTTTGCTTAAAGATGCCCAGGAGCAAGGCTGTAAAATCATCACAGGTGAAAAAATGTTGTTACTTCAAGCTGAAGAACAGTTTAAAATTTGGACTGGTAAAGATGCCCCTCTGCAACCAATGGCGCAAATTTTGGCTCAAAAACTACAGACAATGAAATAGTTATTGTCTTAAAAAGTCACTTCCGCTCACATCTTTGTTTTCCTCATGTAATTCAGCATCTGCGGCTTCTTTTTGAAGTAACTTTGGCGAGTAATCACGACCATATCGTGTATTGCTAGCCGCAAAATCAATACCCCAAACTTTTACAATCCAGCTGTAAACAGCATCTACAACTCCACTGGAAAAACCAATAGCAGACCAAATAACAGGTAGAGAAGCGAATAATAGAATTGTGCCGTTGCCGTTAATTCTGTAAATCGCAAATAAAACTATCATGCTAAATACAATTGCAATCACTGTAGAATAAACTCCTAGTAAGCCATATTGAGGATTTGCAGCGATCTCTAAAGTAAGGTTGCTCATTTGTGCGGACAAAATGAAGTGTAATGCGGCCACATAAGCCACAAAAGTGATGCTTACTCCTGCCGCTAAAAAGTAAATCGGAAGCAATAAAAACAGTAAAATCACATTACTAATAACTATTTGAATAATTGTTGAATAGATTTTTTGGTACTTGTTGCGATCCACAAAATATGTGAATAGCGCACCCAAAATATTCCCCCCCAATGAGCCTAAAAACACCATTAAAAGCAGTATTAATAGGAAAATGGGGCTAACGCCGACAATGCTTTCTTCAGCCCGTGATAATGGCTCTAAAAACGATGCCGTAGCAAGATAAATCACTAAAACCAACAACATGCCGGCTAATCCACCGCCCAAGCCAGCTAAAATTTTAAACAAAAACTTCACAAAATTCATTTGTGGAAGCTCAATTACAGAACTGTCTTCGCTGGTCATTTTTGATTTTGATTATTTATTTCTTATATATTTTACCATAAAAAAGCAAAATTCCCAAGATCCCAATAAAAATCCACATATCGGCTAAATTGAAAACCGGCCAAATCCAAATAGCAATAAAATCTGTGACATATCCATCAATAATTCGATCTATTAAGTTGCCTACAGCACCAGCGCCAATTAAAGCAACAAACAATTTGGTCAATTTACTTTGCAAATTCAACTCTTTTTTTACCCAAAATGCTCCAAAAATTAGAAAAATAATTGTGAAAGCAATAACCAGTAAAGACGGTACAGGCAAGCTAAAGGCAATGCCAAAATTCTTTTCAAATCGTAGGCTAAAAAAGCCATCAATTAAAACTTTTGGTTCACCAAAATACATCTTAGCCAACAACTTTGTGAGTTGATCTAAAATGGTAAAAATGATACTAATTATCAGTAATTGCATATTCGAAAAAGATTTACCCTATTATGCGTCAACAAGCCTTTAAATTCGATACAATTTTAGCCCTCATGGCTTTACTTTTGCTAATCTTTGGCTTGGTAATGATTACGAGTATTGGCGTGCCTAAGTCTATTCAGCTTTCGGCTCCCGGTGTTGAATTCCCCAATTGTGGAGATGCGAATGTTGATTGTTATTTATTGTTTAAAAACCATTTTAAGCGCTTAATTGTAGCGTTAATTGGTGGTTTTGCATTTATGAAAATCCCTTTCCGTTTTTGGGAAAAAGTGGCGAAACCTTTGTTTTTTTTAGCGATAGGGCTTTTGTTTTTAGTTTTGATTATTGGAAAAAGCTTTAATACATTTGCTCAAAGTTGGTTTCATATTTTTGAAACTTCAATTCAACCTTCGGAATTTGCCAAACTAGCATTGATTTTTTACTTTGCGCGCTGGGCCGACAAGCAAGGGCGCGACTTAGACGACTTTCAACATGGATTTTTGAAATTTTGTACTATTACGGCGGCTTTGGTTTTGCCCATTCTTTTACAACCGGATTTAGGTTCCACATTGGTAATCGCCTGTGTGGCAACTGCTATGTATTTTGTGGCCGGAGCAAAGGTGAGGCACATTTTACTAGGTGCTTTAACAGCAATTTTGCTGTCTTCGGTGATTGTTTTAAGTAGCACTCATGTTAAGGAGCGTTTTAGTGCTTTTATGGCTTCGGGCGAAGAATGTGCCGAGGACTACTGTTGGCAATCCGAACAAGCGAGCATTGCTATTGGTAGTGGCGGTTTTTGGGGCAAAGGGCTAACACAAGGTGTGCAAAAATCTTACTGGTTACCGCAAGCTTCGGATGACTTTATTTTTGCGGCTTCAGCAGAAGAATTAGGGTTTTTAAGGATTTCATTAATAGTGCTGATTTTTACTGTGATTGGCTACAGAGGACTTTACATTGCCAACCATGCGCCCAATAAATTTGCGATGATAACGGCAACAGGAATAACTACTTGGATTGTAATGCAGGCTTTTATTAACATTGCTGTAAACACCGGGCTTATGCCTGTAACTGGTATCACTTTGCCATTTATAAGTTATGGTGGATCTTCTTTAGTAGCAACTTTACTTGGCATTGGAGTACTTTTAAATATATCTAAATACACAACTCATCATGCGTATCGTCCTAACCGGGGGCGGGACTATGGGGCACGCTTTACCAAACATAGCCGTTATAGAAGAGCTTAAACAGCTTTCTGCTCTCCAAGATAAATCTTTAGAAATAGTGTATTTTGGTTCATACAATGGACCAGAAAAACAATTAGCTAAAGCCAATAATTTAAAATACAGGTCGATTTTGTGCGGCAAAATGCGAAGATATTTTTCTACCCAAAACATCGCAGATTTGTTTAAAATTCCCTTTGGCGTACTGCAATCTATGCTTTATTTAAGCCTTAAAAGGCCTCAGGTTGTTTTTAGTAAGGGTGGCTTTGTGAGCTTTCCTGTTTGCTTGGGTGCCTGGCTTTTGCGCATTCCCATTATCTTGCACGAGTCTGATTTATCACCTGGTTTAGCCAATAAACTCTGTGCTCGCTTTGCAAAAAAAGTGTGCCTGAGCTTTGATGAAAGTAAAAAATTCTTTCCACAAAAGGACTGTGAAATTACAGGTAATCCGGTTCGCAATGCTGTTCTTAAAGGCGACAAAGCTACTGGTTTTAAAATCACGCATTTACCAAGTACTAAACCTGTTTTAATGGTTATGGGGGGCAGTCAGGGGGCTTCTCAAATTAACGAACTTATTTGGAATAATTTGCCCAATTTACTAGCTAAGTTTTCAATTATTCACATTACTGGCGCTGGCCATAAAAAAATCGGCTTAAAAGAAAATGGTTATTTTCAAATTGAATATGCGAATGAAGACCTGCCTCACTTATATGCAATGACAGATTTCATAATCACCAGAGGTGGTGCAAATAGTTTGTGGGAAATTGTAGCCTTAAAAATTCCGGCTTTAGTTATTCCTTTAATGCATGGTGCTAGCCGTGGAGACCAAGTGGAAAACGCCAAACTCTTTGCTGAAAAATTTGGTTTTATGCGCTTAGAAGGTGATTTTTCTACTAAAGAGTTTTTAACTGCAGTAGACAGACTAGCGCAAACTAAATTTACATCTGGCAAAATTCCGCAAGATTCTGCGAAAAAAGTGGCAAATATTATTCTTTCTTTTTTAAAATGAAAATTGGAGTTCAAGGATTATTTTTAAATCAACCATTTACAGGCATTGGGCAATACACCCATAACCTGCTTATTGCGCTAAGCAAAATAGATAAAATCAATCAGTATATTGTGGTTGTACCAGAAAAAATCGACCTAAATTTAGGCTCTAATTTCCGCTTTGAGGTCCTTCCGTATTCAAAAAAGATTGTTTCAAAAAGTATGAAAAAACTTTGGTGGGAGCAAATTCAAGTGCAAGAATTTTTTAAAAAGCAAAATCTTGATCTTATTTTTTTCCCTTACCCTGCCAATTTTTGGACAAAAACAAAGACTCAAACTGTTGTTGCAGTTCACGATACAATTCCTTGGGATCGAAAAGAATATGCACCCACACTGCTTTCTCGCTTAAAACATCAGCAATCTAAAAAAGCTCTTAAAAAAGCTTCGGCCTTGGTTTGTGTATCGCAAGCCACTAAAGACGACTTGCTAAGGCATTTGCCAAGCTTAAAAACCAAAGCTATAAGGGTAATACATAATGGAGTTTCGCCTTTATTTAAAACACATTTAGCAGCAGAAAAAATTGCCAATATTTTAAAAAGTTACAACTTGCATAATGAAAAATATTTTTTATATGTGGGTGGCTACGATGAAAGGAAAAATGTAAAAACGGTGGTGAATGCTTTTATAGAAAATGTTGCGCCATTTCACGATGTTAAAATGGTTTTTGTGGGTGACAAGGCTCATTTTTCTAAGCTGTATAAAAGTTTAGACCGCCTAAAAGACATCATACAAAACGATGTTATCCAAAAAATGCCGGGCAAAATTATGTTAACTGGATTTATTAAGGAGGAAGAACTTAGTGCTTTATATAGCGGTTCTTTGGCATTAGTCAACACCTCTTTACAGGAAGGCTTTAACTTGCCCGTGGTGGAAGCGGCCTCATTACATGTGCCGGTAATCTGTTCGGATATAGCAATTCACCGCGAAGTTTTAGGTGATTATCCTGCTGAATATGTTTCGGCAAATAGTGTGGAAGTACTTGGTGCACTAATGAGTAAAATGGCTACTGACAATGATTTTTACCAAAAAATGCTTGAATCCTGCAAAAGGTGTACAATAGATTATAATTGGCAACAAACCGCCAAAAATTTATTAAACTTTTATGAATTGGCTCCTGATTATCATATCGATAGTTAACATTTTTTCAGTACTTTTTTTGGTGCTCACAATTATTAGGGTGCTTAAATATAGTAAAAAGACTGGCCTTCCCGAATCTTCATACACTCTTCTTTTCCGTATGGTAACTCTTGAAATAATTCTTATTTTTTATGTACTAACACTAATAGTGCACACTTTACTCACTACTTTTTTAGCTATTTAAACCGTTATGGAGCAAAATTCTTCTCAAAAAATTGATGAAGTTGTTAAAAAAACTCATGACTATGTTTTTCAAACCGAGGAAAAAGCTGGCAACTTTAAAGATAAACATTTTAAAGGACAGCAAACTAACGAAGAATTAATTTGTTTTTTTAGGCAACATTGGCTTTCTGTAATGCCTCGGTTGTTTACTATGATAATTTTTCTGTTAATTGCTGTGTTTTTTTTGTTTTCGGTGCCACCTTCACACGAAATTGGCACTGAATTAGTGCCAACGCTGTATGGTATTGGTTTTTTGGTGTTTTCAATTTTCGGCACAATTTACTTACATCTATTTTTTTTGAGTTTAATAAGTCACTATACCAATGTAACCATGCTGAGTAGTAATCGCTTAGTTATGGTTAATAAAACTGTTTATTTGCGCAACACTCACGAGTCTATCGATTTGAGACTGATTGAAGATGTGAGTAAAACTCAGCAAGGTTTAATTAAAAATATTCTTG
The DNA here is from genome assembly GCA_044228405.1 of Candidatus Altimarinota bacterium. GTDB lineage: Bacteria > Patescibacteriota > Gracilibacteria > UBA1369 > JBGAUX01 > JBGAUX01. The sequence goes on from JBGAUX010000025.1 coordinate 8,898, forward strand.
ATTATGGCGAAGTCATTATTACTTTGTCGGATTTAAGTAGGGTAATTCGCTTTGTACCAAATCCAGATTTTCATTTTAGGACAATTAATAAAGCCGTGCATTTAGCTAAAAGCGGCTTACCTGTAAACTTAAAATACATTTCTCCGAAAAAGAAAATTTAACTTGCTTCAGCACTGCTCGCCCTTGCGTTTTTTTGCGGGATACTGCACAATATTTTCATTGTGAACTATATATGGATTCTTGGATTGTTACCTTACTCAGCTTTGCTATTCTTCTGATTTTAGCGCTAACTATAGTGCTATTTCATCTAAGCCATATGCGTAAAACTGTTAAATTCGAGTGGTATAATCTATGGCTTTTGCTTTATAACAGACACAATTTATTACCCAATTTTTTGGAAACTTTTAAGACATTTTTTCCTGATCAACAAAAACTTTTAACCGAAATTATTGAACTTAAAAATAAAGCGGCTTATATAAAAAATGCGGGCACCGAAAAATTTCAGGCCGAACTAAATTTGAGTTTCAAGCTACGTGATGTAGCTCATCTTTGTCAGAGTTCAAAGGCAATTTTGGTCGATACAAATTTTCTCGGGCTTAGGCAAGAATTCAAAGAGAACACCCTAAAAATTGAAGAGGAAATGAAAATTTATAATCAAAAGGTAAGAAATTTTAACGCTTTTTTGGAAAAATTTTATCTTCGGCCCCTTGTTGTTATTTTCAATCTGAAAAGAGAATCTATTTTTGAATTTGAAGCCGGACTGGCTTGATTTAAAGGAATATTTTGGCTACAGTGCGTGTTTTTCAGCTTTTTCACAAATTCCTCTTGCAGGTGAGTGCTTACTCACCTATAATGGTGAGTGTACACTTACCTTTTATCTTATGAATGATTCTCTTACAGACAAACAGCAATTTCTTTATGACTATATTGAAGCTTACCAATTAGAGTTTGGTAAATCTCCAACTCTTAAAGAAATGCGTGAACATTGCAATGTTTCGTCCGACAACAGCATTTTAAAACATCTAAAAGCCTTGGAAGAAAAAGGCTACATAGAAAAAGACGACACCCCGCGTGGAATTAAACTACTTACTAGTATTAAAGAAAAATTAATAGATGCTAGCAACCAGTTTAAATTACCACTAATGGGCTTTGTTCCTGCTGGTACACCGACTTTAAACGAAGAGCACGTAGACGATTGGGTTAGTGTAGGAAGCGATTTTGCTTCAGATCCTAATAATTGTTTTATGCTTAAGGTAACTGGCGACAGCATGATTGATGTTGGCATTTACGAAGGGGATTTGGTAGTTGTAGACCGAAAAAAAGAAGCAAAGAATGGTGATATTGTTGTGGCACTAGTGGATGGTGGCAACACAGTAAAAACTTTGGTTAAACAAGCTGGCAAAACCTATTTAAAAGCTGAAAATTCAGAGTATCCAGACATCATTCCACAAGAGGATTTGATTGTTCAAGGAACGGTATTACACCTTATCCGTTCTTATTAAATTTATAAAAAATTAACCCATTTAACATGTCAGTTTCAATTATCATAAGGAAAAAACAAGCTTTCAAAGCACCATTTAGGGTGTCTGTAGTAAAGATGAACAAATACGGTTGGAGAAAGTACGCAAACAAAAGAAAGCGCAGTTTTTCTCAAAGAGTTAAAGCAACCTTGCGTGCGTTAGTAGGCAAAAGAAATCTACAAGTTACATTGGCGCGTCAAATAGCAATGTTCTAATTTTCAGTTTCAAATGAACACAAATAAGTTTGGCTACGATAAGCCGAGGTGGATTTTACATATCGATGCAGATGCTTTTTTTGCATCAGTAGAAGAAGCTCTTAATCCTGCTTTAAAAACTATACCTATTGCTGTGGGTGGAACAGATAACCGCGGAGTTGTGTGTAGTGCCAATTATTTAGCCAGAAAATTTGGTATTCATAGTGGGATGCCAACATTTAAAGCACTCAAGCTGTGTCCACATCTCAAAATGGTGAAGGTGCAATTTGAAACTTATAGATATTTTTCGCAGAGGATCTTTGAAATTTTGGAGAATTATAGTCCGGATATTGAAAAAACTTCTATTGATGAAGGCTATGTGGACTTAAGTGGCACAGAGCTTATGTGGGGCATGCCACCAAACGAACTGGCGCTCAATATTTTATACAAAATCCACCAAGAGCTTAAAATCTCTGTTTCTGGAGGGCTTTCATCTAGCAAAGTTATTTCACAAATGGCTTCTAAATTGTTTAAACCACATCGTTTTGTTGTTGTTCCTCATGGTTATGAAGAAAAGTTTTTGTTTCCCTTGCCGCTTAAAGCTGTGCCTGGGGTTGGTGGCAAAACTGCGCAATATCTAGCCAATAACGGCTTTAATACTATTCAGAATTTAATGTCTTTAAGCATACACCAGGTGAATGAAAAACTGGATTCTGTAGGCTTGGCTATCTGGCAAAAGCTCCATCGTAGTGCTGGTAATTTGCCTAATAAAGACACCTTAAACAACGACGAAGTTCAGCCCAAATCAATTTCTCATGAAATTACTTTTCAAAGTGATTTAAAAGATTTTGATGATGTTCGCCATGAGTTAATTCCTATTATTAATAAGGTTATTTATCGCTTGCGTAAGCATCAAGCTCAAACTTCTACAGTCTTTTTAAAAATGAAGTCCTCGAACTTTAATAGTTTCACTTTTCATCGAAAATTGCGCTACCCTACTGATTTTGATGGAGATTTGATTGAGGAAGGACAATTTTTATTGAGGCAAAATTTTCATGCACATCGTCCTTTGCGGCTAATTGGCTTTGGCGTGGAGAATTTGCACACTAGTTACAATCTAAGTCTTTTTCAGCACGATATAGATATTAAGCAAAAGTTAACTCAGCACTTGGATGGATTAAGAAATAAATATGGGTTTAATGTAATTAGTTACGGCGTTTGAGGTGTTTATTGTATTGTTTATTGAGGGATTTTTTGAGAGAATCCTCTAGTAAAATATTCTATGCTAGATATTCAAAACATATTGGTTTGCCCTGTGAGTAAGCAAAAACTTACTAAACAAGATGGCACATATACTGATCCTCATAAGCAAAAACATTATAAAATTGTTGATGATATAGGAATTTTTTTAACTGAAGATTTGAACGAAATTAAAAAGGTTGAAACGGAGACATATTCGCAGAGAGCAGAAGAATTTTCTGAAGATGAAACCCAAATAATGCATATGAGACGGCCAGAATTTACCAAACCTATGCGAGATTTAGGTAAGGATGGTGTGTTTTTAGAGATTGCCTGCGGAAGTGCTGCGCATGGCTTAAATATGCTAAAAGATGGTTACAAAGTAATTGAAAGCGACATCGCAATTGGCACAGTTAGCAAAGTAAAACAATTTGCACACAAGTTAAAAGTAGACAACAAAGCTTCTTTTGCAGTTATAGATGCCGAATACTTGCCGTTTGCAGATAACAGTTTAAGTGGAATATATATGATAGCTTCTTTGCACCATATCCCTACTCCCGCCAAAGCTTTAAAGGAATTTAAACGCTGCTTAAAACCTGGTGGAGTTGTTTTAATTGGCTACGAGCCGTCAAATTGGCAGTATATTGTTTTTGGTCCAGTGTATAAAATGTTGCGATTTTTTATTCGAAAAATGTACAAAAACAGATTGATTTCTTTGGCAGACGACCACACTTTTGGCTTTAGCAAAAGAAAATTAGCTAAGTTATTAAAAGAAGCAGACCTAGAAGTTATATCTATCAAACCGGTTCATTTCACATATAAAACTTATCAAAACTGGTTAATACTGTGGGGGAAAATCTTCAAAAAAGAGTTTAAAGAAGTAGAGGGGTTGGCAAAAATATTGAAAGCAATTGATAAGGTTTGGGCAAAAATCCCTGTACTTAGAGGCCTCACTTGGGATTGGGATGCGCTCGGAAGAAAGAAAATATAGTTGCCTATAAGGTGTTTTGGTGGCTAGAATGACTGGGCTCTAATGGTTTTTAATGAACAAGCTCACGCCAATGATGGCTCAATATCAAAATATCAAAAGTCGATATCAAGATTGTTTTTTGTTTTATCGTCTTGGGGATTTTTATGAGTTATTTGCAGATGACGCTTTGGAGGCCTCGAAGATATTGAATATCACACTTACAAAACGAGGCAAGGATGCAAACGCTGTGCCTATGTGTGGAGTGCCTTATCATGCGGCAGAAGGATACATTGCCAAGCTTACTAGAGCGGGTAAAAAGGTGGCTTTGTGTGAGCAAATCTCCGAGCCGTCTCAAGCTGGAATTGTAGAAAGAGATGTGGTGCGAGTAATTACACCAGGAACAACTTTAGACGACAAAATTTTAGAGAAAAATAGTAATAACTTTATTGTGGCAGTGGTTAAATCGGGTGCCGACGTTAAGCAAAATGCTAGTTTTGGCATCGCCTTTGCAGACATTACAACTGGCACTTTTGAACTATGTGAGGCCAAAGATATTAATGAACTAGAAGAAATATTTTTAAGAATTAATGCTTCGGAATGTGTGTGTAGCGCCGAACTTTTGCACGAACTAAAAACGAAATTCAATCAATTGGAAACGCATTTCTTTCAATTTGAATCTTATAAAAATGCTGAAAATTTATTGCTAGAACATTTTGCAGTAAAGTCTTTAGATGGCTTTGGTGTGCAGAATATGACCCTAGGTTTAAAAAGTGCTGGGTTGCTTTTAAACTATTTGCAAGAAACTCAAAAACGCGATTTAAAACATTTGCGTAATGTAAAAGCATATCACTGGGATCAATATATGCATCTAGATGGGGCTACCATAAACAATTTAGAACTACTAAGAAATTTAAGAGATGCAACAAAGGAAGGTTCTCTAATATCAGTAATTGATGAGACTTTAACCGCAATGGGTGGGCGACTGCTAAATTCATGGGTGATCAATCCACTTTTAGAGCAGACTAGTATTGAAAAACGACTTGATGCCGTTGAGGAGTTAAATAAAAATTCAACGCTATTAAACGATGTACAAAATCAGCTAAAAGATATTTTGGACATAGAAAGATTACTTGGTCGCCTTTCGATGGGGAGTGGAAATGGGCGCGATTTGCTCGCCCTTCAACAATCTTTGCTGCTAATTCCGCAAATTAAAAGTCTGTTAGCGCAGTGCTCAAGCCAATATTTGGTGCAAATCGCGCAACAACTAGCCAACTGTGATGATTTGGTGAATCTTATTGAAGTGGCAATTTCGCCGGAAGCACCTTTAAGTTTGCGTGAAGGGAATATTATTAAAGATGGTTTTAATGACGAGTTGGATAAGTTAAGAAATATTATGAGAACCGGGAAAAGTTATATTCTGGATCTTCAAAAAAAGGAAATTGAACGAACTGGAATTAACACTTTAAAGGTGCGCTTCAACCGTGTTTTTGGCTACTACATTGAAATAAGCAAAGGTAGCGCACACTTAGCGCCAACAGATTACACTCGCAAACAAACACTTGTTAATGCGGAAAGATTTATTACTCCTGAGCTTAAAGAATACGAAGAAACTGTGTTAGGTGCGGAAGAAAAAATCACTCAAATGGAGTATGAATTATTTTCTCAAGTGAGAAACCAAATTTTAGATAAGGTAGAAATTTTGCAAAAAAATGCTGGCTTGCTGGCTCAAATTGATGTGTTGCAGAACTTTGCTTTTGTGGCTCTCAAAAACAAATATTGCAAACCAGTTTTTGGGCAAAAAACTTCAATAGAAATTAAAAATGGGCGACACGCGGTAGTGGAAAAAATTATGTTGGCCGGACATTTTGTGCCGAACAACACTCACTTAAATAACGAAAATGATTTAATCCATTTAATTACTGGACCAAATATGGGTGGTAAAAGTACATATTTACGCCAGGTTGCACTAATCTCATTAATGGCTCAAATAGGTTCTTTTGTGCCTGCTGAATCGGCAAATTTATCAATTGTGGACCGCATTTTTACTCGAGTTGGTGCCTCTGATAATTTAGCAAAAGGCCAAAGTACTTTTATGGTGGAAATGCAGGAAACCGCAAATATCCTCAATAACGCTACAGAAAAAAGTTTAATTATTCTTGATGAAATTGGTCGAGGAACTTCTACCTACGATGGATTTGGGTTAGCATGGGCTATATCAGAATACATTGCAACAAAGATTGGTGCTTTTTGCATGTTTGCAACCCATTTTCATGAACTTACTGCCTTGGCC
>JBGAUX010000026.1:0-14787 GCA_044228405.1 Candidatus Altimarinota bacterium
TACTCCTTTTACGGGCACTTTGGACGGTGGCGGATTTTTGATAGATAACTTGGTTATTAACCAACCTTCTTTGCAATCGGCCGGTATTATTGGTGTTACCAGTGTTGATGCAACTATTCAGAGGGTTGGTTACAATAGTGGAAGCGTAATCGGTAACAGGTTTGTGGGAGGAATTGTCGGTTATAGTGAGGGAAGTATATTCGAATCATTCTCCAATGTTGATGTTACCGCCACAACCCCTTCAGTTTCATTCGGCGAAGCCGGAGGGGTGGTAGGTGTTAGTATAGGCGAAAGTGCCGTAGTTCAGGATAGTTACGCAACAGGCAATGTCATCTCATCTTTTGATGTTGGAGGTTTGGCTGGCTATAGTAGTGGCACAACCGTTCGAAGTTATGCTACAGGTAATGTTTCGGGAGGATCTAATATGGGTGGTTTAATCGGACGAGCTGAAATTGACGATATCACAAATAATTTTGCCACTGGTGAAATTGGTTCAGGTGCAGTTTTTGACGGAGGATTGATTGGCGCATTGGGAGGAGGAGTTACATTTACGGGTAATTATTGGAATGACAATGGGAGTGTAGATGAATGTTACACTGGTGGCGACACCGGCTGTACAGCCATTGATGATGATATCTCCTATTTTTATGATCCCGAGAATGCGCCCATGTCCACTTGGGATTTTGATACGGTTTGGCTTTCGGCTTCTCCTTTATCTACACCCACATTGCTTATTTTTGGTGACATAACCGCGCCTCGTATTACCAATGTGACCTCTGATAAAGTTAATGGCAGTTATACAACAGGTGAGGTGATTGATGTTGATGTTACTTTTTCCGAAGCTGTAACTTCAACAGGTAATGTAACAGTTACATTGGAAACCGGAGATACAGATAGAACTTGTACATTTACAGTAACCAACGCATCTTCGGGTACTTGTAATTACACTGTGCAGGTGGGAGATAACAGTAGCGATTTAGCGGTAACTTCAATTAGTGGCACAATTGCTGATGCCAATGGTAACGCCATGAGTAATTTTACACCGTTGATAAATTTTTCTACCAACAAGGCTTTGGTTGTTGATACTCTAGCCCCAACTACTACCTTGTCTTCTACTACTATCACTGCCGGAGGCAGTTCTGTGAACGATTCCCAAACTTTTACGGTGATTTTTGATGAAGCCGTAACAGGCTTTACTTCCAGCAAAGTTTTGTTGAGTCGTGCCACTTTAAGTAATTTTACAACTGTTGATGAAGGTTTGGAATACAGCTTTAATGTTTTGCCAACTTCAACAGGTATAGTAACGGTAGGTTTAAATTTAGATGGTGTTGAAGATGTTGTGGCGATACAAGCTGAAGGTGTTGATCAATTTTCTTTTAACAAACTTTTTACAACCGCCGCCAGTGGAGGTAGCGGTGGAAGTGGAAGTAGTAGTGGCTCTAGTAGCTCCGGAAATAGCAACAGTTCTAAGTCTTCTTCAACTGATGCTCAAAACAGCTCAAACGCAAATAGTTTTAGTGATATCAGCGGACATTTCGCCGAGGCTGCAATTATTAGTTTGTTTCAAATGGGTGTGGTTAGTGGAAAAACTAGCGAAAATTTTGAACCGGATTCATTTTTGACTAGGGCGGAAATGGCAAAAATTGCTCTTTTAACCTTCGATTATCCAATCAATGCCGATTTGGGGATTTTGGCACAATATAGTGATGTTTCCACAGACGACTGGTTTGCCCCTTTTGTGGCAACCGGCACAGAAATGGGTTTGTTCGGCGGATTTGATGATGGTAGTTTTAAACCAAACAGCAACGCCACGCGTGCTGAATTTTTAAAGGTAATGTTGTTGGCTGCCAAGCACTCAAATGAAGGATCGGCCGACGCGCCATTTGTGGATGTGCTTATTACCGATTGGTTTAAAAAGCTGGTTGATTATGCCTACGAAAAAAGTATTATTGCCGGAAAAACACCCACTATTTTTGGTCCTAATGACTTTATTACTCGTGGGGAAATGGCTGTAATTACAATTCGTTTGTACTTGCTTGATTAAAAACTAGTAAGTAATTTGGGGGTGGTATTATCTGGTTTTCTTGTGCTACTATGTTTTTTAGATTCAGTATATTTATAATTGCTCACCTTTATGAACCCGAAAATTGATAGAATTAACCGATTCCTAGAATGGTTAACAAAAGTAATTGCTTTAGTATTGTGTTTAATTTTGGTTGGCGCCTCTGGCATGCTCACCTATTTTTCAATGCAAAATTTGTTTAGAGGAGATACAAATGCAGCTGTGTCCGATGCCTTATTTGTGGTGATATTGCTTGAGCTAGTGTTTGTAGTGAGGTCATTTATTAAAAGAGGACGCATTAATGTTGGCATCCTGGTAAATGTTGGTGTAATTGCTGCAGTTAAGCAACTAGTGTTTGCCTTAGATAGTATAGAATTTTATATGGCATTGTCATTCGGCATCATCTTTTTAAGCTTGGGTGGTTTGTACGTGCTCGAAATGATTCATTACGAACGCAAAAACTAGTGTTGCGTAAGATTCTCGCTTAGCTTTTGTCGTGCTTGATAAAGCGATAAAATTTTAGCACTTTTCTTTTTTCCGAGCTTGTGAGCGCTTCATCTTCTTTTAGAATGTATTGCAATTTTTCTTCAATATTCATAGATTCCATGTTTTTTTCTAGAAAAAAAGCCAGAGGTTTATTTAAAATTTCTGCTATTTGAGCTAATTTCTCTATGCTCACTTTTCTTTTTCCCGATTCAATTAAAGTAATATATGTTGAAGAAAAATTGCCCAGCAATTCCCCCAAATTTGTTTGAGAAATTTTCAATGATTTTCTGGCACTTTTAATTTTTTCGCCAATTATCTTATAGTAGTTGGTTGTCATAATTTATTGGTTTAAAGCAATTCTATTATAGATTAAATCGACACTAATCTGCAAATACACTAGCTTGACATTGTTTCAATTTGAAAATGTTTTATTTACATATTGACACAATTCGTAACTTTGCTAACATGGTGTTGTAGATTATTTAACCACATTTATATGAATATCTTTCTTGTTTGGATACTGAACAGTTTAGCGGTGCTGTTGGGTGCTTATGTTTTGCCATGGGTAACCGTTAGTGGTTTTGGTACGGCCTTATTGGTTTCCTTGGTTCTAGGTTTGATTAGTTTAGTTTTAAAACCTATTTTACTTTTGCTAACTTTGCCAATTAATATTTTAACACTTGGTTTATTTACTTTTGTAATTAATGCTTTGTTGCTGTTGCTAACAGATAAATTAATACCTGGTTTTAGTGCGGGTGGTTTTTGGAGCGCATTGTTACTTAGTTTAATTATTGCAGTTGTGAATGGTGCATTTACAAAGGCGTAAATTTTTAGAAAGTTTTTGTTTTAGCATTTACCTTAATTTTATGAATAATCAAATTGAAAATTATTTAGAAAAACTAGAAGCAAAATACGATAAATTTAAAGCTGAAGCTAAAGACAGAAGAGCTGATTTAAAAATTGCAGCGAAAAAGTCTGAATTGGAAAGGAGAGAAAGAGCACTTAAAGACACAATAAAAGAAGCCAAAATGCAGGGAAAGATGAAATGGGATGAAGCTAAACAGCGCACCGAGGAGGCTTGGAATAATCTTGAAGATTATTGGAAAAGTCTTACTCGTTAGGGTTTTCAAAAGTGTCTGGAATAATATCGGCATCACTAGGATCTTCTAAATATTGCCCTTGGGGAAATTCTTTCCCCAAGGGCTTTTTGTTATAGTCTTCTGCTCCGTTGTCATATTCATCGGGAATAATGTTTTCATCGGTTGGGTCTTCAATATTGTTCGGTTGATCATCAATTTTTATATCCTCATTAAAATTGTTTTGAGTGCACCCTGTTAGAATTGCACTCAGAATTAGAGTAATTATTATAGTTTTTGTTGTCGGTAAATTGGTGTTTTTCTTCATATAGGTTTATTATGGACAGGTTTATTATATTACCACTTTTATATGAGTCCAGTTACATTGTTTGTACTGCAAATTGCAGGTCCTGGTTTTGTGCTTATGGGTTTAGCTATGCTGCTAAATTCAAAAAGAATGAAAAAACTGTATGTGGATATTTTTGATAATGATGGATTGTCCTTTTTGTTTGGCATGGTCTTGTTTGTATTAGGTATGGCAATGGTGCTTAAACATAATGTTTGGGGCAATTTTAACGAAGTTGTGGTATCTATTATTGGATGGGGCAGTATTGTTAAGGGTGTGATGTTTTTATTATTCCCTCAAGTTGGAAAAAGCATTACCAAGTCTGTAGTAAACGCCGTATTCCCAGTTGCTGGTGTTCTAATAGGCTTGCTAGGTATTTATCTTTCGTATGTTGCTTACTACATGTAAGTGAAATTTTTATTAAGTTCGAATGCGGTAGCCCTTTTCTATTAAAACATAGTTAAGGGTTACTAGTATTAGTGTGAACACCAAAATAAGGCTAATACTTATCCAAATTGATAAGTCGGAGATGCCATAAAAGCCATAACGAAATCCATCAATCATATATAAAATAGGGTTGAATTTTGAGAGTGTTTGGCCCCAAGCCGGTAAGGATTGAATTGAATAGAAAACTCCTCCAAAGTAGGTTAGTGGCGTTAATACAAAGGTTGGGAAAATACTTACATCGTCAAATTTGCTTGCAAACACGCCATTTAGCAGGCCAGCCAGTGAAAATAAAACTGCTGTTAAGGTTACAAAAAGAACTATTAAAGTGTAACTGTGAATACTTGGTTGAGTAAAAAAAAATGATACTAAAAATACAATAAAACCAACCATTAATCCTCGTGCTACTCCACCTAGTGCGTAGCCCCAAATAATAACCCAGGTAGAAGTGGGCGAAACCAATAATTCTTGTATGCTTTTTTGGAATTTATTTCCAAAAAACGAGCTGACAACATTAGTGTATGAAGAAGTAATAACAGACATCATCACGAGTCCTGGAACTATAAATGCCATGTAAGATATACCTTGAATATTGCTAATTTGCGAACCAATAAATGCGCCAAAGATAAAAAAATATAGTGTTTGATTAATTACTGGTGGTAAAAGTGTTTGAGACCAAATTCGTATAAAGCGTTTTACTTCTTTAAAAAGAATTGTTTTGAATGAAATGTAATTTAAAGAAAAATTCATTATTTTAACAGGTTTAAAAATAATTGCTCCATACGGCTTCCTTTTTGGCGTATATCTTTGACTAATATATTATCTTCTTTTAGTTTTAGAATTAAATCTGTAATGCTGTCATTTGGCTTTAGCATCACTTCAATTGTGTTTTCATCCATTACTGTAAAGTCGAAATTGTTTATTTTTTGCGGTATTTTATTGAGATCTAAAGTAAATGCATTTTCGGTTAGTGAACTCATGGCATTTTTTACAGAATCTTGTTTTATAATCACGCCATCTTTAATCATCGCTACATTTTTACAAAGTTCCTCAACTTCTTCTAAGTAATGAGTGGTAAGTAAAATTGTTGTTCCATTTTTATTTAGTTCTTTAAGATATTTCCACATTCCATGTCTTAATTCTACATCTACACCTGCTGTTGGTTCGTCTAAAATGAGTAAGCGAGGTTGATGAATTAGTGCTCTAGCAATCATTAATCGACGCTTCATGCCGCCGGAAAGTTGCATTGATATCATGTTTCTTTTGTCCCAAAGCTCTAAAGCTTTTAAAACTTCTTCTGCACGCTTTAAAGCTATTTCTTTTTTTACACCAAAGTAGCCAGATTGTTGCACTACAATGTCTATAACTTTTTCAAAAATACTAAAATTGAATTCTTGAGGCACCACACCAATTTGCTCTTTTACTTTGTTAATTTCTTTATCTAAGTCGTATTCAAAAACTTTTACAGAGCCTTGGCTCTTATTAACTAGGCTAGTCAAAATGCCTATGATGGTTGTTTTGCCAGCTCCATTAGCACCGAGTAATGCAAAAAAATCGCCAGAAGCAACTTCAAGGTCTATTCCTTTTAAGGCTTGGGTGCCATTGGCGTAAGTTTTTGTAAGTCCTTCAATTTTAATTGCGGGTGGGTTCATATTTTAATTGTAGCATATTTACTTTGTTGGTGTGTACAATTTGTGGAATTTATTGAATTGAATTACTATACTGTTTTAGAAATAAATTTTAAAGATGAAGAAGCAATACTCAGTTGTGATTAAAGTTGTTGGTTTAGTTGTAGGTCTGTTGATTTTAGGTGCTGTGTATTTGTACAAAAATCAGAACTTATTTTTTAGGCCCACTCAATCAAATTTGCCCAATGCCAGCATAATGAATGATGAAGATAAAAATGGAACATTTATAACAGGAGAAGGGCCTAAGCTTGTTATAAACAATTTAAGTATACCTTGGGAGATAGCTTTTTTGCCCGATGATATTATGTTGGTTACAGAAAGATCTGGTAATTTGTTGGAAATAGCTCAAGATAAGGTGGTTATACCCGTTAAAGGTGTGCATCACATTGGTGAAGGGGGATTATTGGGGTTGGCCGTTCATCCCGAGTTTAAAAAAAACAATTGGATTTACCTTTATTTAACAACAAAAACTGAGGCAGGCTTGAGTAATAGGGTAGAACGGTATCAATTAATTAATGGTGAACTTTTAAATTCAACCATCATTTTGGATGGGATTAAAGGTGCGAGTAATCATGATGGCGGGAGAATCGCTTTTGGCCCTGACAGCATGTTGTATGTTACTACCGGTGATGCTCAAAATACAGCCAGTGCGCAAGATATCAATTCTTTAAACGGTAAAATTTTGCGCGTGCGAGATGATGGTGCGATCCCGCTGGATAATCCTTTTAATAATGCTGTTTATTCTTATGGACATCGTAATCCACAAGGTCTAACTTGGGATGATGAAAGCAGATTATGGGCTACGGAGCATGGTCGGTCGGGTGTGAGTAGTGGTTTTGATGAAGTGAATTTGATTCAGAAAGGTGCTAATTATGGGTGGCCAACTATTGAAGGCGATGAAACTCAAGAAGGCTTGGTAAAGCCAATTGCAAATTCCGGTGCAAAAGAAACTTGGGCACCAGCGTCAATTGTATATGTGAACGGGAGTTTGTTTTTTACAGGTTTGAGAGGGGAGAGTTTGTATGAAGCAAAAATTGATGCGCAAGGTGATTTTGTAAATTTAAAAACTCATTTTAGCGGTGATTATGGTCGTTTAAGAGCTGTTACTCTAGGGCCCGATGGATATTTGTATATTGGCACATCAAATACGGACGGCAGAGGAAAAGTAAAAGTCGGTGATGACCGAATAATTAAAGTTGATCCGAAATTTTTAGGTAAATAGTGTGCCTTTAAAATTTTTACTAAGATGAATTTGCCCTGTTGGAGAAATGAGCATGGCTTCTATTTTTATTTTTGGTAGAAGTTTTTTCGCTTTTTCAAAGCCCATAACAAACAACGCAGTTGCGTACCCGTCAGCCAAAATGCCGGAATCTGCTTGGGTGTAAACTGCCAACATATTATTTGCCGGCATTTTGGCTGACGGCGAAACTAAATGATGTTTATTATTCCAAGAGCGTTTTACAGGGTTACTACAGGCTATATACTTTTTATCAATTGTAGTTTCGCCAATCATTAATTGTGGATTATTTGGATCTTCAAAAAAAATTTTCCAGCTTTTGCCTTCTTGGTTAAGTCCTTGTGCATAAATGTCGCCACCTGCATCTATGCAAAAATTTTGTGTGTAAGATGTCAAAATTTTTGCAACTCTTTCAAGCGCATAACCTTTACCTAAGCCACCAAGGTCTATCTTAGCTGTTGTAAAAAGTTTATTGGGTGTTTTTAAGGTTATTTTTCCTGTAGCACCATCATTTTTTTGTTGAAATGAGTAGTTTTCATCGTACCCCCAAGAGTCTAAAATGCTTTGTACAGTTACATCAAATGCCCCTTCACTTTTATTGCGCATATCGACGGCGAATTGTATTAATGTGTAAAATTCTTCGCTAATTTCATGCCATTCATTTAGTTTTTCGTTTGTTTCACTTAACTCACTATTACTTAAAAATCGTGAAAATTTTTTTTCAATTCTTAGTAATTCTTCAAATGCTAATTTTGAAACAAGCTCTAAATTAATATTTTGCAAATCACCATCACTTTTCACTATGGTGATAGTTATTTGTGTGCCGAGAAGCTCTTTTGTTTGTTCAAAAATTTTCATTAGGCTTTAGCCTCTTTTTTTATAGCTTCAATTGCCACATTAAAGCCGTTTGGTGTTAACGATGAGCCGTTTACAGCTCCTGTAGCACCTAATTCGCTCAAACTTTTTCCAACTACAACTTGGTTTATACCTTCAATGAAAAGTTTTTGGAAAATTTTACTTTTTGCATTGTCAGCTTCACCAATCACTTGTACCGATGCAATTTTATCATCTTTAAGCGTAACAGTTACTTTAATTGCGTCTGTGCCTTCGGGTCTCTTGTAATTGCCTTCTTTTGTGTAAGTTCCATCTTTAAATTGTGTGGTGCTTACTGTGGTGTCGGCGGATGTATTAATACTAGTATTGACATTAGTATTGACATTAGTGTCGACTTGATTTTCTTCTTCGTTATTTTCATTGCTAGGAATCTCTACTTCTGTTTGTGTGGTTGGTGTTGGTGCATTTGCGGTTGTGCATCCTGTGAATATAGTTCCAGTTAAAATTGTTAATACTACTAGCCAGTAAGTTGATTTATTCATTTTATTTTCTTTAATGATACAGTTTCTACTATCTCATATATTTCTTTGAATTTCAATTTGAATGATTTAAACATCTTTGACACTTTGGCTTTACAGCATATAATTGTTGGCACATTTATAACTAATATCAGACATGAAAACACACAAAAATTTTTTTATTAGTTTGTTGGCAGGTGTTTTGGGTTCTTTGATTGTTTCGCTAGGCGTTGCGGGTTATTTCTACAAAACGCAACCAAACTTTTCAGCTCCATATGTGTCTCAAAGTGATCACGAACAGCAAATAATTAACACAGTTAAAAATGTTTCCCCTTCGGTAGTATCTGTTGTGATTACCAAAGATGTACCAATCTTAGAGCGGTATTATCAGGATTCCGGCCCTTTTATATTTAGTTTTCCTCAATATAGACAAAATGGTACGGAGAAAAAAGAAGTTGGTGGTGGGTCGGGCTTTATAGTCTCCCAAGATGGATATATTCTTACAAATCAACATGTAGTTTCTGATACTGATGCTGAGTACACTGTAATTCTTGATGATGGAACCAAATTGCCAGCTAAAGTTGTAGCTAAAGACGATTTAAATGATATTGCAGTAATTAAAATCGAATCTGAAACTTTGAAGCCCTTGCAATTTGCTGATTCTGATAATTTGCAAGTTGGTCAAACAGTGATTGCTATTGGCAACCCTTTGCTTGAATTTAATAATTCAGTTTCTGTAGGAGTTGTATCCGGTTTGTCACGATCGATTATTGCCGGAAATAAATTGGGAGGGGATACGGAGCATCTTGAAGGTGTGATTCAAACTGATGCAGCAATTAATCCCGGTAATTCCGGTGGGCCATTGCTTAACTTGAAAGGCGAAGTGATAGGTATGAATACAGCCGTTGCATCTGCGGAAAATATTGGTTTTGCAATTCCTGCAAATATTGTCCGGAATGTTTTTGAATCCGTGAAGGAGAACGGCAAAATTGTTAGACCTTATTTGGGAATAAGATATGTTCCTGTTTCAAAAGAGTTGAAAGAGAAAAATAATTTGAAGTTTGATTATGGTGTTTTGGTTTTGAGAGGTGAAAATTCTGAGGATTTAGCTGTTTTACCTTCTTCACCTGCGGATAAAGCAGGTGTAGTTGAAAATGATATTATTCTGGAAATTGATGACCAAAAACTCGAGAAAGATGTTTCTGTTTCTAGAATAATTGCAAAGAAAAGAGTTGGGGAAAAAATAAAACTGAAACTTGTTCATAAAGGTGAAGAGAAGGTGGTGGAAGTTGAATTAGAAGAATTTAATTACTAGTGCAGATAATTTGCAAATATGCGCTAAAAGAAAAAACACCCGCGCAAGGCGGGTGTTTTAATGTGTTAATACGATGAAACGTTTTAACAATTTATTTTCTTTTAGCGGGTTTTTTCTTTGCAGCTTTTTTAGGAGCAGCTTTTTTAACTGTTTTTTTAACGGCTTTTTTAGGAGCAGCTTTCTTTACAGTTTTCTTTGCAGCTTTTTTAGGAGCAGCCTTTTTTACCGCTTTCTTAGGAGCAGTTTTCTTTACGGTTTTCTTAGCAGCCTTTTTAGGAGCAGCCTTTTTTACTGCCTTTTTAGGAGCAGCTTTTTTAGCTTTTTTAACAGCCATTTTTAATTGATTAAAAATTAATGTTTCAATTCTAATCTTATGTAGTTTTTAATCAATATTAATTGGCAAATTATAAAATGAAATAAGTACAAGTATATATTTGTTGAAAATGTTGGAGTGATTTTACTTCTCTTATAGCGGTTATACGCCATTTTATATTTTTAAGTTTTGTTGCTAAAACCGTGAAATTTATTCTGTAATTTTTTTTATTTTGCAATTTTTTTTATTAGAGAATGTTTACTTTATTTTTCTTCTGTCTTATTTTTATCTTTTCTGTAGCTGTGATTTAGCTTTTTGATTTTTTAGATTTTGTTTTGAAAAAAATGTGAACTTTGATTTTTTTGAAAAATTATCTTGGTAGTTTTTTTTAAAAATCAGTTGAATGCTCTTGTCATATATTTTTCTTTTTGCTCAATTACTTGTGTAAAAAAAAACTTGATATATAGTTAAAGAAATTAGTCATTCTCATATGGTTAACAAAAAGACGGTCTCAAAAAAAGCAGTTCCCAGTATTAATATAGTAGCTTCGATAAAAGAAAAAAATGGAGGTGTTTTTGGTTTAGCGATTCCAAATTTACCTGGTTATTTTTTGTTAGTTAGTTTGGTTTTGTCGTTGATTGCTTTATATGTAGTGTTGGAGCGCTTTATTACGGTTACATTGTTGGCTGCGATTTTGGCTGCTGCTTTTCATCCTGTATATAAGAGGGTTTTATCTTTATTTAGAAACAGAACTAATTTAGCATCTTTTGTTAGCTGTATTTTGGTTGTTTTAATAATTGTGATTCCAGTTACATTAATGATTTTGCTGTTGGTTAGGGAGGCTTATGACACTTATTTGTTAATACAGGCCAAAGTTGCTTCTGGTTATTTTGATAATTTAGTTAAATGGGAAAATGGGGGATCTATTTACGACTTAAAGCAAAAACTGTTACCTGTTGTTGATCTCGATACCTTAGATATTAAAAATGCAATTACAAGCACAGCCCAATCTGTTAGTACATTTTTGGTAACTCAAACAGCTACCGTATTAAAAGAATTTACCACCTTTTTAATTGATTTTGTGGTGATGTTGTTTGCAATGTTCTACTTTTTTAAAGACGGACCTTTGTTGAAAAAACGATTGATGGATTATAGTCCTTTGCCTGCTCACTATGAAAGAAAGATTTTTAAAAAAATGAACGATATGGTTGGAGCAATTGTATATGGTTTATTTTTAACTGCACTTGCTCAAGGTATTTTAGGTGGAATAGGTTTTGCCATTGCTGGAATATCTAATCCTATTTTTTGGGGAGCTGTAATAGCATTTTTTGCACTAATCCCTTTAGTGGGTACAAGTGTTGTTTGGGGGCCAGCTGGGTTAATTTGACTTTTTTCCGGATCCATAGGTTGGGGTATATTTATATTACTATGGGGCTTTTTTATAGTTGGTTTGGTAGACAATGTTTTAAAACCTTATTTAATTGGTGGAAAGGCGCACACTTATCCCTTGTTAACATTTTTGGCTATTTTCGGGGGAATATTCGCTTTTGGATTGAAGGGTGTAATATTCGGGCCGATTATTATGATGTTTGCGGTTACCATTTTGTACATATACAAAACAGAGTACAAACCTATGTTAAGCGAAACTGATGGGAAGTAGTTTAAATTTTTGCAAGAATTTTGAAAGATCTTTTTTTAAAGTGTCTTCTTTCCATATACACTTGCCACCAAGGCAGACTTTTGTCGTAAAGTTTTGTGAGGAAGATAATGGATAATATTATAAGTACAAAGTAGCTAATACCTCTTATTTTAGAGCTGTTTGGGTTTTGAGTTGCCAAGGTGTCGGCGTCGCTTTGTGGCGGTTTTAAGTTTTTAAGTTCTTGGATATGATATTGATGGTCTTTGTCTTCGAAGACTGTCATTTGTATTTTGGCGCCTTCTACAAAGGCTTGAGTGTCGATGTCATTTTTTTGATCGATTAAAATTGATATGAGAGATGTTGCGCCCACGCCCTCTATTTGCAAAATGCCTTCTTGCTCATTAAAGCTTTTAATTGTTACTTCTAAGTTGTGTGTTTGCAAGTTAGCCTCACCGGGCGTGGGCGCAACCCAAAGCCACATTTGTTCTTGAGTATCACTGTTTATAGTTAAACTATATGAAAGACTTTCTTTTGAGCTGGCGTATTCAACCAAATCAATGATTTTGCCGTTAAAATCGAGCAAACTAATTTGTTCATTACTATTTTTAAAAGTAAATCCCAAAATTTCATTAGTTAAAATTATATACGATTGCGCTGTAATAGTTACATTGTCACCTAAGCGATTTTCCTTACTGCTATTAGAAATTAGCCAGTTGTTTAAGCTTACATCTTCGCTAGATGCATTAAAAAGTTCAACCCACTCTTTGCCAGTATCTGTGCCTTCGGGGTTTGCTAGTATCTCTGTGATGATAATTGAATTGGAGAGTTGACCTTCTAGATTTGTGTTGAAGCCAGATGAGCTTGAACCAGATGAATTTGAGCCACCAATTGTTGCGGCACTGTTGTTTTGAAAAACTTCATTGTCTTCTAGTGGAGTTACATTTGTAGACCAAAGCCATTCGTTATCTATTTTGTTGTATGATTGATCGTCTGGAGCTTTGTCGTAGCTTACTGTTTCAACAACTTCCTTGTTTGGATTTATTAAACTTAAAGTTTCGTTGGTATTTTTGAGTGACACTTTATGTTCTTTATTTAAGATAAAGTATTCAGATGCTTTTAAGGTAATTTCATTTAATGAGATTTTTTTATTTGATGATGTAACAATACTCCAATCGGTTAAATTTATATCTTGATTGTTGGGATTGTAAATTTCTATCCATTCTAAACCTTCGTCGGCACCTTTTGGATTTGGGAAAATTTCGGAAATGCTTGGGGCGAGCAAGTCGCCGGAGGAATTGATGACAGTTGTGCTGGTAGAATTTGAAGTGCTGCTGGAATTTGCCGTGGATGCTGAATTGGGAGAGGTGGAGCTGTTTGTGCTGGAACTAGCTGGATTTACCTGTGCACTTTTAACTAATTCCCAATCGGTTTTTTTATTTGTGTCCTGCAATGATTGCTTGCGTTTGATTTCGTCATTTTTAGCAACCAGCTCACTATCAAAGCAGGATCCACTCCAAGCGCTGTTTTTTACAAAAGCCTCAATTTCTTTAAGTTCACTTTGTGCCGGTGTGCTGCTTTGCCAACAAACCGCGTCTAAAATTACGCCGTTTTTATCTTTAACGGATAAGGTTTCTGTGGTTGCTGTGAGCCCTGCATTGGTCAATTCAATCACATTACTTTTTTGTGCCAAGGCCTCATTTTTAAAAGTGAATGTTAATTCTTGATAAGGCTGTAAGAAGAAATTTTCCTTAAATTCATAGAGTTTGCCGTCTACATAAATTGTAAAACCATTGAGATTGATGGGGGAGTTGTTGTTTTGCCAACCAATTATTTTAAAAAAATCTTGTGTGTCGTTGGCAAAACTAACATTTGTTATCAAAATATGGATTATGTTACTTTGGGAATTGCTTGTCGCCCCTGTTGAACTAAAAATTTGTGCAAATGAAATTTGTACACTCAAGAGTATTGTTATGAGCGTTGTGATGATTGTGGTAGCGACTTTTGTATTTTTTTTCATTGATAAAATTAAATGTCCGCTTCAAAAAAAATCTAGCACTCAAATATGAACAGAATATGAAGAATCGATAAATTATTTGTTGAAGTATATATGCCGAAATAGCTACATTGACTTGCTTACTCTTTCGTAGTATTTTTAACTTAATTGTATTTAAAGAGTCTGATCTTTAAGCGTATAAAGGTGTTATCGCCCAGTGGAATAAGAGTAAAAGAAGTTAATTTTTGTTTATGAATAGAGTGAAATTCAATCAGGGAAACCAAACAACCTTGTTCGCTGGTCAGGCTTGTGTCTAACCTAATTTTATATGGACGCATTAGTATTGCTAACTGCATTAGTTGGTGTACTGATTGGCGGGTTCGCAGGCTACTTGGTACGCAAGAAAAGCGCTGAACTCAAAGATCAGGAATTGATTGTGAAAGCGGAAAAAATACTTTCGGAGGCTAAACAAAAGTCTCAGGAGATGATTTTGGATGCTAAAAATAAGGCTTTTAAAGCCGAGGAAGAAGCTAAAAAGGAAGAACATCAAAAACGAGACTACCTTAATAAGCTTGAGGAAAGAATCACGCAAAAAGAGCAAGGCGTAGACAAAAAGAGCGACGAGCTTGAAAAGTCAAAAACAGACTTAGAAGTTAAAATTGAGTCAGTTAAAAAATTGAGAGAAGAGGTGGATCACATTCATCAACAACACTCAGTTGAGCTGCAAAGAATTGCAGGCCTAAGTCCAGAAGAGGCTAAAGAGGTGTTGTTTAAAAAGGTTGAATCTGAGAGCCGAGCAGAAATTGTGGCGCATATGGAAAAGGTTGAAGATGAGG
>JBGAUX010000027.1:0-14674 GCA_044228405.1 Candidatus Altimarinota bacterium
ATTGGCATCTTTAGATGCAGTTCTAGAGCTGGACGATGTCATTAAAACGCGAGGAGATAAGATACCAAATATTGCTTTGAGAGAGCCCCATGACCCCTTGAGCGTTATTAAAAGACTCAGCGAAAACTTTAAAGTTGACGATCTGTTTTTAGAAAAGGGAGCATTGGATTGGTTAAACAGATTAATCGTTACCTTCAATGCAAACGTGAGTAGAGATGAGAAAAAAATGTCTGACGGCAAAATACCTCGAACATCAGTAGGACATGCAGAAAAGGCGGCTATTTACGGGCTTCCTGGAAACGTTGAAGAAATGCAAAAGATTTTAGAGGTGCAAGATGAACAGGGCTTTACGGTAATGCAACACTATACCGGCTATAAAGGCATAGAGAAGAGAATTTTGAAAATCATGAGAAGCGCACATAGTGCAGTTTATGAAGATGGTGACAGTGAAAGCGAAATTTCTAAAACTATGAGGTATTTGGTGATCAAAGCACAAGAACACCTTGCTAAGATCGCTGATTTATTGAGCAAATACGCTGAAGGTGCCAATGGGCATAACGCTAGTAAAGACAAAAGTGGCAGAATAGTGTGGCCAATCCTAGCCTAAACATACTCATCCCAAGACTTTATTTTCAAGTCGTCAACAGAATATTTTGCAATGGCTTCAACAATAATTTTTGCCACTTGCACGTTGGTAATTAGTGGAATGTTAAGGTCAATTGAATTACGACGAATCAAATAACCCTCGGTAGAAGTTTCGCTAATGTTGGAATATTTTTTTGGTATATCGATTACAAAATCTAGTTTTTTCTTAATTAAATATTCGCCAACATTTGGAGTTTTCTTTTCGCTTATTTTGTAGAGCATCGTGGTTTTAATACCATTATCCATTAGGTACTTGTGAGTACCCGAAGTGGCATAAAGATTAAAATCCATCGTGGATAATTTGCGAATAATTGGCAAAAGCTCAACTTTATCTTCAATTTTACCAATTGTAAGAAGAATATTTTTCTTAGGTAAAACAAACCCAGTAGAAATAAATGCCTTTAAAAATGCTTCATGAACATCGTCACCAAAGCAGGCCACTTCGCCTGTAGAAGCCATTTCTACACCCAAAACTGGGTCGGCGCCCTTTAAGCGAGAAAACGAAAACTGAGGAGCTTTTACGCCGACATGATCTAAATCTAAAGTTCGGTAATATTTATCTCGATACTCTTTTGATTTGGTGATTCCCAACATCGCTTCGGTAGCAATTTCAATAAAATTGTAGCCCGTAACTTTTGAAGAAAAAGGGAAAGATCGACTAGCACGCAAGTTACATTCAATCACCTTAACTTGGTTGTCCTTAGCCAAAAACTGGATGTTAAAAGGCCCAGTAATTTTTAATTCGCGAGCAATATTTTTTACAATATCTTTAATTCTTCTAATAGTTTCTAAATACAATTTTTGCGGTGGCAAAACAATAGTTGCATCACCAGAATGCACGCCGGCATTTTCAATATGCTCAGCAATTGCATAAATTAACAGCTCACCTTTGTGTGCCACAGCATCAATTTCAATTTCTTTTGCACCTGTTTCAAACTTACTCACAACCACAGGTTGTTCAGGTGAAATCACTACAGCATTGGATAAAAAGGTCATTAAAGCATCTTCGTTATAGGCAACACGCATAGCCGCCCCCGAAAGAACATAGGATGGACGCACCAAAACAGGGTATCCACATCCATCAGCAAACTTTTTAATTTGATTAACCGAAGTGAGTTCTTCCCACTTTGGCTGGTCAATTTTCAGCTTATCAAGCATGCCCGAAAACTTGTGTCTGTTTTCCGCTCTATCAATATTTTGCGCTGTAGTACCTAAAATTCTCACTCCCGCCTTATCAAGTTTGATGGCCAAATTATTTGCAACTTGCCCACCCATAGCCAAAATCATTCCGTAAGGTTTTTCCTTTTCCCAAATATCCAAAACTCGCTCCAAAGAAAGCTCATCAAAATATAATTTGTCACAAATGTCGTAATCGGTTGAAACAGTTTCAGGATTATAGTTAATCATAATTGTTTCAAACTTGTGTTTTGAAGCTGTAGTAATAGCATTTACCGCACACCAATCAAATTCTACAGACGAACCAATACAGTAAGGTCCCGAACCTAAAACCACAATTTTCTTATTTTTGCTGATTTTCAAATCATCTTTTTGACCGTGATAAGTTAAATAAAGGTAATTTGTTTTAGCTGGAAATTCCGCTGCCAGAGTGTCAATTTGCCTAATTGAAGGCACAACGCCCATTTTTTTACGCATAGATCTAATTTCCAATTCTGTCTTTTTTCTTAAGTTAGCAATTTGCTTGTCAGAAAAACCAAACATCTTTGCCTGCTTCATTAAATCAGCACTTACAACTTTTGCTTTTTTCAATTCCTCCGCAAAATCAACAATGTGTTTAAGCTTTTCTAAAAACCAAATATCAATCCCAGATAATTGATTAATTTTTTTGGTAGACCAACCTTTTTCTAAAGCTTGAGCCACTGCCATAATTCGTTTTGGAGTGGGTTTTTGAATTTCTTGAGCCAATTTATCACTTTTAATATGCACTTTTTCATTGGCAACAAAACCGTGAAAACCAACTTGAAGCATACGCAAACCTTTTTGAATAACCTCTTCAAAACTTCTACCTAATGCCATAACTTCGCCTACCGATTTCATTTCTGTAGAAATTTCTTGCGATACTTTTTGAAATTTATCCAAATCCCAACGAGGAAATTTAAGGGCCAAATAGTCGAGCGCAGGCTCAAAACAAGCCGTCGTACTCTTAGTTACAGCGTTTTTCAAATCAGTTAATTTATAGCCCAAAGATAATTTTGCCGCTACAAAAGCCAAAGGATAACCAGTTGCTTTTGAAGCCAAGGCCGAAGACCGAGACAAACGCGCATTCACTTCAATTACACGATAATCTTCGGAATGCGGATCAAGCGCAAACTGAATATTGCACTCTCCAATAATGCCAAGATGTCGAATAGTTTTAATGCCGATTTTTCGCAACTTATGATATTCGCTATTTGTTAAAGTTTGAGAAGGCGCAACCACAATACTTTCACCCGTGTGAATACCCAGCGGATCAAAATTCTCCATATTACAAACCGTAATACAGTTGTCGGCCTTATCTCTTACGACTTCGTATTCAACCTCTTTCCAGCCCTTTAAATTCTCTTCCACCAAAACTTGTGGGCTATAAGAAAAGGCTGTATCAAGCATTAATTTCAATTCTTTTCTGTCGTAGGCAAAGCCCGAACCCTTTCCGCCAAGCGCAAAAGCAGCTCTAATAATCAGTGGAAAGCCTATTTTTTCAGCAGCCTTAAGCGCCGCATTTTTGTTTGTACAAGCAAAACTTCGCGGCACACTCACACCAATTTTCTTTAATTCTTTATTGAAAAGCGCCCTATCTTCCGTTTTTTGTATAGCTCCCACAGGCGTCCCTAAAACTTTTACGCCATATTTCTTCAAAATCCCCATTTCCTCCAACGCAACACCACAATTTAAAGCTGTCTGACCACCAAAAGACAACAAAATGCCATCAGGTTTTTCCTTAATGATCACTTTTTCTACAAATTCTGGATTAACAGGCAAAAAATAAATTTTATCTGCCAAACCTTTACTAGTTTGATTAGTGGCGATATTTGGATTTACCAAAACAGTTTTAATCTTTTCTTCCTTTAGAGCTTTAATGGCTTGCGATCCAGAGTAATCAAACTCTCCCGCTTCACCAATTTTTAAAGCACCGGAACCAAGAATCAAAACTTTTTTAATTTTAGGTGGCATAATTGGAAGAAATTTCTTTGAAAGAAGATAATAAAAATATCTCTATAAAGCAACACTAGATGAGTGACAAAAACCATTTTACATTCTAGTGTCCACAAACTCACTTTTAGATGTACATTTTAAGTAATGATTAGTCGCTTTCTGGTTTTTGAGGCTGTCAAAGGGCACTTTGCCGTAATCATGACCAGGGAAAATGCTAGTCTCATCTGGCAAACCGCCAATTTTTTCATATAAAGAAACATACATCTGTTCGGCATTTCCGCCTTCAAGATCACACCTTCCACAACCATCAATAAATAAAGTGTCGCCCGTTATAAGCTTGGGCCCGCCTTGCTCCTGTGACAAAAAATAACAAATACTATCCTGCGTGTGACCCAGAGTTTCCATTGCCAGTATTGAAATTTCGCCCACTTCGATTTTGCTGGTATCTTCAAGTAAACGCACATTTTCAATAACCAGCTTATTTTTCATTGGATTATTTTTGTGCATATACACTGGAATATTCAGCTCCTCGCTCAGTGATTTGCAACCCACAACATGGTCAAAATGGCCGTGTGTTAGCAAAATTCCAACCACCACCAGCTCTTCACTTTCAACAATACTTTTTAACATCGGCAAATTGTCGGGATCTACCACCACAACCTCTTTGCTCTCAGCATCGCCAACAAGGTAGCTAAAATTACTGTCGTAGCCACCAATTTGAACCTGTTGAAAATATAAATTCATCAATAACAATTAAGGATTACGCTAACTCTTTTAGCTTATCCAAAACTTCTTTAACGTGATTGCTCACGCTAACTTTTTCCCAAACGGCTGCGATTTTCCCCTCTGGATCAACAATTACAGTAGTTCTTTCTACACCCATATATTTTTTGCCATACATACTTTTTTCCTTCCAAACTCCATAGGCTTCCAACATATTTTTGCTCTCATCACTCAATAATTCAAAAGGCAACTCGTGTTTATCAATAAATTTGTCATGCGATTTTATGGCATCAGGACTCACTCCAAACACTTTCACACCCATTTTAATAAAGTCACCATGAAAATCCCTAAAGTCACAGGCTTCGGTTGTGCAACCAGGCGTCATATCTTTTGGATAGAAATATAAAACCACCCAAGACCCTTTAAGATCCGCCAAGGCAACATCTTTTCCGCTAGTTGAAGCAAGTTTAAATTCAGGCGCTTTTTTGTCAATTTCCAACATAATTATATGGTTAAAATATTATTTTTTCCTCATTATCAGAACGATTCACTTTATAAACAGTCTCTTCTTCCAGGTTGCCTGGAATTGTAAACCCAGCTGCCATTTTGTGGCCACCACCGCCAAATTGCGAGCAGTATTCAGACAAATTCACATCTTCTCTTTGTGTTCGCGTTGAACCTTTTACATTACCTTTTTCATCTTCTGCCAACAGCATACTAAATTTAGCGTCAGGTATCGAATTAATATAATTCATAATACCAGAAAGCGCCTCTTTATCCGCACCATACTTAGCAAAATCCTCTTTTTGCAAATGCGAAATTGCCACATGGTCACGATTCATTTTAAGCCTTTCCATGGCTAATCCCCAAATTTTCAAATGGTTAATCGGTGTATTGTGAAAAAGCTCTTTTGCCGCCCGCTTATAGTCAGCTCCTTTTTGCGCAAGGTCGGCCGCCATCAAAAAAACCTCGCTATCCGTATTTGGATGCATAAAGCTACCGGTATCAAAATACAAACCTTGCATTAGCGCAGAAGCCATATGTCGATCAATTGTTACGCCCAAATCCAGCAACAAATGGTATACCAAAAAAGACGCAGAACAGGCCTCCGCATCAACTAAATTTATCGTGCCAAAGTGCTCGTTTGAAGCGTGATGATCTATGTTGATATAAGGAATTTTGCCGGAAAAAAAGTCGGGATACATGGATATATAAGCCACCAAACCGGCCGCACCACAATCCACAGAAACAATCGCCTCAACAGATTCCATAATAGGTTCAATGTTTTGAATGTACTGATCCGCATCTTCCAAAAAAAGCGAAGAATCCGGAATTGGGTCTACACAGGCAGAATAAACCGTCTTCCCCATCTTTTTTAAAGCTCGTCTCAAAGCTAAATTTGCCCCAACAGCATCAGCATCTGGCGCACGATGAGAAATAATCAAAAAGCTAGATTTTTGATTAAATACTTTTGATATTTCGCTTAATGTTGCTTCGGGTGTACGCATTTTTTCTGTGTTTTTTCTATACAAATATAAGTAGTCAATATAAACCTTAATGGCCACAGAGCAAAAATATTGTTTTGGACAGACTAAAAATAGGTGTTGAAATATACAGATTAGATGTACTTTGTATGCCACTTAGCAAGTTGAATTTTTAAATGTGATGGAAAATCATAAAACCGCAATTGAAGGAGAGGCAAAAAAATTAGGATTTGATCTAATTAGTTTTAGCGATACAAATTTACCTCAAAATGTTGAAAGTACATTTGCTAGTTGGATAGGCGAAAATAAGCATGGAGACATGGAATATTTAGCCAATCGAATAAAAAACCAAGTTGATTTAAATGCGCTTTTGCCAGGGGTAAAAAGTGTAATTAGTTTAGGTATGAATTATTTTCAGGGCACGCTCACAGACTGTAACCCAAACCCATTAATGCCTAATAAAAGCCAAGAATCGAAGACAACAGGGCGTGTTGCTCGCTACGCAATCACTCGTGATTATCATAAAATTATCAAAGCAAAATTAAAAAAACTACAAACTTTTTTAGAAAAAAATCTTGATTGCAAAGTTAGAGTTTTTGTTGATACCGGCCCAATTTTAGAAAGAGCTTATGCCTCAAAATCCGGCTTAGGTTACATTGGAAACAACTCTTGTCTAATCACCGAAAAATTTGGTTCGTGGGTTTTTATTGCAGAAATTTTAACTGATTTTTCTTTTGAACCAGATAAAAAAGGAGTGAAAATTTCTTGTGGAAGCTGTCGAAGGTGTATTGATTTGTGTCCAACACAAGCCATAAATGAGGACAAAACCATCAATGCCACTAAATGCATTTCTTATTTAACAATCGAAAATAAAGGCGAAATCCCAGTCGATCTGCGCGAAAAAGTTGGTAATTGGCTTTATGGGTGTGACATTTGTCAGGATGTTTGTCCGCATAACGCCAAGGCAAAACCAACTAAAGTAGAAGATTTTAAGGAAATAAGGGTTGAAAATCGCCGTATAAATCTCAAAAAAATACTTTCAATTAAAGACGATGAAGAGTTTTTAAAGTTGTTTGCTGGCAGCCCAATCATGCGCGCAAAAAGAAGAGGCTTACTAAGAAATGCCTGTGTGGTAGCAGGAAATTCGGGCAACGCAAAACTGGTGCCCGCCCTAAAAAACATCCTAGAAAACGAAGAAGACAGCATGCTTCAAGAGCACGCCAATTGGGCCATTGAAAAAATCATTTCCGCAAACAAAAGATAGTATAGTATGATTGGCGCAACGCTAAATCCTGTCATGGCCAATCTAAATATAGAATTTTGTGGAGTAAAGTTTGCCAACCCAACGGTATTGGCATCGGGAATTTTGGGTATCACAGGCAGTTCTTTGGCTAATGTTGTAAAGCAAGGCGCCGGTGGAGTAACAAGTAAATCAGTTTGGTTGGAGGTGCACAAAGGGCATCCAGGTCCAATTATGATGGCTACAGACAGCTATTTTTTAAACGCCGTTGGTTTGCCAGATGGTGGAATTGCCAAAGCCAAAGAAGAGTTTGCCCATTATAGAGAGCTGAGCAAAGCACCACTTATTGGCAATATAGTTGCTTATTCAATTGAAGATTTTGAGGAATTAGCTAAACAAATCACACTTTTAAAACCAGATATTATTGAGGTAAATATTTCTTGCCCAAATGTGCATGATGAATTTGGCACGCCATTTTCTTGCAAGGTCGATTCGGCGGTGGCAGTTACCAAAGCTGTAAAAAAGAATACAAATTTACCTGTGATAATTAAGCTTGCTCCTAATGTGTATAACCTCACAGAAATCGCAAAAAACCTGGCCGATAACGGCGCAGATGGCTTTTGTCTAATCAACACAATGCCAGGAATTGCAATTAATGCCGATTTAAAAATGCCGGTTTTGTCTAATAAAAGCGGAGGAGTTTCGGGGCCTGCACTCAAGCCTATAGCCATGAAATGCGTATACGATGTTTACAAAGCTACTAAATTACCAATAGTTGCAACTGGTGGAGTAACCACTGGTTTAGATGCAATTGAAATGATGATGGCAGGCGGACGATTAGTTGGAGTTGGCTCTGCAATTCATTTTGGAGGCATTGATGTTTGCTCAAAAATCACCAAAGAAATGAGTGAATGGTGCGACAAAGAGGGCATTAAAAACATTGAAGAAATTATTGGAGTAGCCACAAATAACTAATATGAAAATACCAAAAGCAAATCACGATATAGTAAAAATTGCTGAAATAGTGCAGGAAAATCCAACTGTTCGCACATTTATTTTTGAGTATTCACTTAATTCAAAACCGGGACAATTTGTAGATTTATGGATACCCGGAGTTAACGAAAAACCTTTCTCAATTGCTTACGACGATGGCAAGAGTTTTTGGCTTACAATAGCCGCCGTAGGCGAGGCGACTAATAAGCTTTTTGAATTTAAAGTGGGCGACAAAGTGGGAATTAGAGGCCCCTACGGCACCGAATTTACTTGGAAAAAAGATCAAACATTAGCATTGTTGGCAGGCGGATATGGCGCAGCACCATTGTATTTTGTGGCACGAGAAGCTGTAAAAGATAACTGCCAAATAGAATTTATAGTAGGTGCTCGCAACCAAGATTTATTGCTATACATAGATAAGTTAAAAGCATTACCAAATGTGAATTTACACATAGCAACGGACGATGGTTCAGTAGGCCACAAAGGTTATAACACTCAGCTTTTAGAGCAGGTGATTAGTCAAAAAAAGATAGATACAATTATGACATGTGGACCGGAAATGATGATGAAAAGAGGTTCGGATATTGCGATAGAACATAATATTGATGCTCAAATTTCTGTGGAAAGATATATGAAATGTGGATTTGGAATTTGTGGAAATTGTACTGTTGATGATTCTGGTTATCGTACTTGTATGGAAGGACCTGTGATGCCAAATAATTTCGTTCGTACAATCCCTGAATTCGGAAAATACCATCGTGATGCCGAAGGGCTTAAGCACAATTGGTAACAGCTTTTAGTGCCGGTAAAACTTTAAATAAAGTGAGTCATTAGTTCGGACATATCAACAGTTCCCAACTCTCTTTTTGCTAATGGGCCAGCTGCTAAACCAGGTTCTTGGTCTTCATATGTTGGCGCGTTTTCTTCGTAAAATAAACCAATAGCAATTTTATCATTCCATGTTGCAGATTGCTCCCAAGCCATTAATTTGTCGTCTGTTTTATAATTTTCAACAGTATCCAGTTTAAAAACTCTTTGATGAAAAAATGCGTAAGTATTTAATTTATTAAAAGTCACACAAGGTTGAAGCACATCAATAAATGCAAAACCTTTATGTTCAATCGCTCCTTTCATTAAACTAACCAAGTGAGGAACATCCCCAGCATATCCGCGAGCAATATAAGTTGCACCCAAAGACAAAGCCAAATGAATTGGATTTACAGGCGTTTCAATGGCTCCATAAGGCGTAGAAGTTGTTTTAACGCCCTTCTCAGTAGTTGGCGACATTTGCCCTTTAGTAAGGCCATAAGTTTGATTGTTCTGCACAAAATAATTCATATTAATATTTCTTCTCATAGTGTGAACAAAGTGACCCATGCCAATTCCATAACCATCACCATCACCACCAATGCCAATTACATTCATTTCATGATTAGCCAACCTTGCACCACTGGCTACAGGTAACAATCTTCCGTGTATCGTTTCAAAACCATAAACATTTACCCATTGAGGTAATTTAGAACCACAACCAATTCCACCAACAATCACAACATTTTCTTGATTAAGTCCTAATTCAACTAAGGCTTGTTTTACGGCTACCTGAATACCATAATCGCCGCAACCTGGACACCAGTTTGGATTTTGCTTTGTTTGTAAATCTTTGATTTCCATAAAAATTAAATTACACCTTCAATAGTAACTACAGTTTCACCTTTCAAAATGCGCCCCGTACCATCTACAATTTCATCTGCTGTAAACGGTCTGCCGCTAAAATTTCTAATAAACTTTTCAATCAAAATTCCAGTATTCTCCGCAATTACACCTTTTAATTGACCGGTATAATTAGCTTCCACTAAAATTAAATTTTTACATTTAGACAAAATTTCTTTCACTTCAGTTGCGTGAAAAGGTGTCATGTAAACAATTTGCAAAAAGTTAGATTTAATACCTTGTTCAGTCAAATCCTGCATAGCTTCTTTTACAGCGCCTTTGCAAGATCCATAAAGCACAAAAGTAACTTCAGCATCCACGTCGCCTACCAGCTTGGGTGCCGGTAATTCCTTAAGCGCATGTTCAATTTTCCGCATTCTTTTCGACTGCATTTTAGTTCTATTTGGAGCGTCTTCACAAATGTCACCGTACTCATCATGTTCGTTACTAGTTGCGGTATACATACCTTTAGCTTGTCCAGGAATCGACCTCGGCGAAACGCCATCTTCAGTGTCTTGATATCTCTTAAAATCTTCCATTTTTGCAATTTCTGCTTCAGTTAAAACCTTGCCTCTATCAATTGATAAATGATCAGTTTCCCATTGTGGAATTGCCTGAATTGTTTCTGCCAAATACTTATCAGACAAAACAATTGCCGGACATTGATATTTTTCCGCTAAATTTAAAGCTTCATGAGTTAAGAAAAAACACTCATCTTTATCACCTGGCGCAATTACAAATCTAGGTAAATCATCTTGTGAAGCATGCATCACCAAACGCAAATCGCCTTGGCCACTTCTGGTTGGTAACCCCGTACTTGGCCCTGGTCTTTGCACATTTACAATTACAATCGGCACTTCTGCTTGTCCGGCTAGTCCAATTGCCTCCGACATCAAACTAAATCCACCGCCAGATGTAGCCGTTAAAGCCCTTGCGCCTACCCAGCCAGCACCAATCAACATATTCACTGCTGCAATTTCATCTTCAGTATGTTTAACCACAATATTATAAGGTTTTCCGTATTTTGCCATTAAAGTAAGAATCGAAGAAGAAGGCGTCATCGGGTATTCAGCCACAAAAGTACATCCGCCCTTTAAAGCCCCCAAAACCAAAGCTTCGTTACCGGTAATTAGCATATGCGGAACTTCTCGCGGAGCCTCTTTCAATTCAATATGAAAACCTTCAGAAAAATTATCTTTCGCATAATTATAACCAAGATCAGCGGCAATAAAGTTCTTCTTCACAAGCTCCTCTCCTTTTTTAGCAAATTGTTCCGATAAAATTTGTTTAAAAATCTCAAGACCAATACCCAACATTCCTAAAGTTGCACCAACGGCGATAGTGTTTCGCAAAATTGGAGAACCAGCCTCCTCAGCCATTTTTTTCAATGGCAAATGCGCCATTTTAATATTTGCAGGCACTTTAATATCATCAAGTTTAATTACATCCTCATCGTAAAATAAAATTCCTCCATCCACCACTTGGTTAATGTGCATTTCAATACTTAGTTTATCCAAAACAATTAAAATATCAGAAAAATTTTTGTGACATTCCAAATGTTTTTCCTGTGCAGCCCTCACTCTATAAAAATTGTGCCCTCCGCGAATTTGCGAAGCAAATTCGCTATTAGTGAAAACATTTAAACCTGCTCTAGTTAAAGCCAATGCCAAAACTTTTCCAGCACTATCAATGCCAGTTCCAGCCGCTCCACCAATTGTCCAATTCAATTCCTGAGACATAAATAAAAAACTTTTACAGTAAAGGAAAAATATATGAAGTCACTACCTTAGTAAAGATCAAGGTTCAGTAATCTCAATTTTTAGGTTCTGAGTTTGTTGAGCTTTGCTTCCCTGAAAAGTTTTTCCCAAATTAGCTTCATTAGTTGGGGCGTGCATTACCGGCCTAAAAAGCAAAAATAAAGTTAACAAAATAATGGCAGCTACAATTGCAATTGCCCAACGAGACTGAATGTTTTTTTTCTTTTTCATAAGTTTATTTTAATTGCCATAAGTTCTCACCAATACTCAATTCAATATTAACCCAACGCGCCATAACAAAAATTAAGTCTGAGAGCCTATTAATAAAGGCCATGGCGCCATTCGGCAATACAAAATTTTTATTATACTTAACCAACATAATTTCAGTTTCTCTACACACAGTACGCAGTTTATGAAGCGAGCAAGCCACTAAATCACCTGCCGGGTAACAAAAGTTTTGTATAGGCGGCATTTTCACTTCAATTTCACTTAAAAGGTCTTCCACCATCTTCAAAATACCATCATCAAAGTAAAAATCGCGATTTTTTTGACTAGTCGGCAGAGAAATAATATCTCCATTGAGAGCAAAAATGGCCGATTGCACATCCTTAGTTAGCTTGCGAAAGTAAACAGTAATAAATTCATATTTTTCATTTTGCATCAAAGCCAAAGCCACACCAAATTCCGCTTGTAGCATATCTAATTTGCCTACAGCCTCCACAGCAATATGGTCTTTTAAAACACGACCCTGCCCAAAAGTGTCAGTTTCTCCACTATCTCCCCTTTTTGTAGCCACACTTTTAAATTCCATAGTTTTAACTTACCTTTCCATATTACTCTAAACTCTCTATATTAAAAGAGAACTAATTTACAAAAAATGCCGAAAACAGTTGCCAAAAAACCAGCGAAAAAGACAAGTACAAAAACCGCAGAAAAGTCTGCAGAATTGATAAAAAAGGAGAATCTACTTAAAATGATAAATGTAGTTGTAGAAGAGCAAATTCGCCCATTTTTGCATTCTGATGGCGGAGATATGGAGATAATAGAATTGCACGACGACGGCACGTTAGATGTGCAATTAGTGGGAGCTTGTGGCGGTTGTGCCTCAGCTGCGATGACATTAACTTTTGGTATACAGCGCATATTGGACGAACAATTTCCAGATGAAAACATCCAAATCAACCCAATGTAGATGCCAAAAAAACAAGCAAAAACAACAGTAGACACAGAGACAAAATTGGCTCAGGCAACAGAAGATTTAGTGAAACAGATCAAAAAATTAAAAAAACTCGAGTCATTTGAAGTTTTGCAGCATCCTTTCAAGTTTATGGGTTATGCCTTCCTTAAAGGCATAATGATAGGTTTGGGCAGTGTTTTTGCCGTAACAGTTATACTTTCCTTCATTATTTTTGTGCTTTCAAAAATCGAATTAGTGCCAATTATTGGCGATTTCGTAGGTGAAATCACTTCACAGGTTCAGAGCTACCAAAAATAAAGAAAATATGTTATAATGATTAGATTAAATCTAGTCATTATGCGGAAAATAGTTATATTTCTTTGGGCCACAATCTTAATCGCAATTGCGTATATTTTGATTAGTCAAAAGATAGAAATAAGCTTGAGCGAATTACCACTTATTTTAAAAGAAAAAATAGCTTCGTGGGGCTTTTGGAGCGTGATAGCGTTCATAGTATTTGGCTTAATTAGGCCGTTTTTACTAATACCAGGTAGTGCAGTTTTACTTACAGGTGCTATCCTTTTTGGCTACTGGGGTATCATTTACAGCCTTTTAAATGAGGTGTTATCTGCCGGAGCAGCATTCTTTTTATCCCGGTATATTGGACATGATTTTATCGAAAACCATACTGGCGAAAAGTTTAAAAACTTTGAGCATAAGCTAGAAAATCACAGTTTCAAAAGCGTAATAATGCTTAGACTCATGTTTTTTGTGCCCGACGATTTAGTGAGTTACGCAGCTGGAGCTTCAAATGTTACCTTTGTAACCTTTATTTTTGCTTCTACACTTGGCGCTATTCCAAAGGGAGTTTTATATAACTACAGTTTAAATAGCCTTGGCGACATTCGATACCTAATAGTGCCAGCAGGAGTGTTAGTTATCAGTTTACTATGCGAAAAAACCATCAAATACGCTTATGTTAAACATCGTGAAAATAAGCTAAAAGTGGTTGCCGAACTTGCCGAAATCAATATCTAGACTTTTACGCTACTCAAACCAGTGCTATAGTGCGTCGGCAAATTTGTTTTACATATGAAAATTACACCCATTCTTTTTAGCAAAAACATGCAAGAAACCATGGATTTTTATATTCATTTAGGTTTTGAGGCGCGTGATGTTTTGCAAGAAGGCGACGATATAATTTCGTTGAAATTAATTTATCGAGACAATGAAGATGTGACAGTGATTTTTAAGCCTTTAGCGGATGAAGAAGTCGCAACAGATAAGGGTTTAAACGCAGATTTTATATTAAGAATTGAAGAGTCTGCCAATGAGTTGCCAGAGCATTTTAAGGCTAGATATGGGGCGCCAAAACAGTTGAGTATTAAGGATCCAAATGGATATCAGTTGGAGTTTGTGAGGGTTTAGGGCAAAAATCATTTGCTAAAACAAAAAAGTGTAGGTAAACTCGGCGTGCAATTTAAGTTTAATTATATGGCTAAGAAAGGCGGAAAAAGTATTAAAGCGGTTTGGATTTGCCAAGAAACAAAGGCATCAAGCGGTATTTTCAAAATCAATAAGGACAAAATTAAAGAATTGGCTAAGCGTTTAAAGTATTCGCCAAGTCTTCGTAAAAAAACTTTGCACACAGCTAAAGAAGCTAAATAGTAACCCATCAAGCAAAGTGCCTAAAGTAATTTTGTAATGAAAAGAATGAAAAAGGGCGCCCCCGCCGAAGGCGGGCTCTCCCTTTAGTTTTACCTAATTACTTATGCACAACGTGCACAATCTTTAG
>JBGAUX010000028.1:0-367 GCA_044228405.1 Candidatus Altimarinota bacterium
TGTATTTAATTGCCCTTTTATTTAATTTTCGTTTAGCTTTAGCCTTTCTGCCGTTATTTTTTCCACTTTATTTGTGGAAATCTGATGTTTTGCCGGTGAATTTTGTGGAGGTGGCCATTTTATTGGCAACTTTCGTATGGGGGGGGAATTTGGTGTTTAGAAAAAAGTGGCGTGATTTTTGGGATAAATCATTTTGGAAGGAATGGGGATGGTGGCTTTTGTTTTTAGTTATATTGTCTGTAGCGGGAGTGTATCAGGCTAGCCAAACAGGCGTGGTAACATTGCCATACGAAGGCAAGGAGTTTGATAGTTTAAAGGTCGCTTTAGGAATTTTAAAGGGCTGGATTTTGCTGCCAATTTTATTTTT
>JBGAUX010000028.1:377-14344 GCA_044228405.1 Candidatus Altimarinota bacterium
GAAAAATGTTTTATCCAATAATTGGTACAAAAAAATATCTTGGGGTGCATATTTAACAACCGCTTTGATACTTTCTGTCTGGGCGCTTTGGCAGGTGGCTACAGCTCATTTTATCACCATAGATGGGCGCGCCTCTGGCCCATTTATCTCGGCAAATTATTTGTCATTATATATAGGGCCCGCTGTTTTAGGTTTTGCTTTAATGGTTTGGGAAAAATGGAGCAAGGTTGCAAAAATAGAGAGACTTTTGTTGCTTTTTCTGTTTTTTACTTGTTTTTTCGCTTTAATTGAATCTCGCTCTTATGCTTCTTTTGTTGCTGTAATAGCCGGATTTTCTTTCTATGTCTTGCTTCAGTTTAAATCGTGGAAAAAAATCATTTCGGCCGGAATTATTATTGTAGTTTTGAGCTCAATTTTTATTTTTTTTCAAAAAGATACAGAAAAATTTAAGTTGTTATTTGAGTTTGATCAACGATCTTCATCTGCGGTAAGAGTGCAAACTTGGACGGTGGCATCCGGTTTAATTAAGGACAATTGGCTAACAGGTATTGGCTTAGGTCAGTTTGAGGCTCAGTATCAATTGGAGGCCAAAAATATATTGAGTAAAGAGCCATACGAATTAATTCAACTGCATCCTCACAATATATTTTTGGCGTTTTGGTTGAATTTGGGTGTATTGGGCTTTTTGTTTTTACTTGGCTTCATTTACAAGCTGATCGGTTTAAAAAGAAAGGACAACTTGTTGTATTTAAGTTTGATAGTTCTTGTTTTAGTTCATGGTCTTTTTGATTTGCCGTTTTGGAAAAATGATTTGAGTTTACTTTGGTGGATGTTAATCGCCTTTTTATGAATAAATTTAAAGCAAAAGTAGTTGCCGGTGAGGGTAGGGGCCACGAGCTTGGTTTTCCCACTGTAAATTTAGATGTTGCAAATGTGGGTTTAAATTTGGACTTCGGCGTTTACGCCTCTCGTGTATGCGTTAACGGCAAAATTTATCCGGGTGCCATGAGTTATGGTCCCAGGCCAACTTTCAATGAAAACGATGTGGCTATGGAAGTCCATTTGCTCGGATTTTTTGGTGATTTATACGATAGCGAAGTGGAGGTGGAAGTTTTGAATAAAATAAGAGATATAAAAAAGTTCGATAGTAAGCCTGAGCTGATTAGTCAGATTGAGAGTGATGTTGAGGCTGTTAAAAAACAGTTTTAACTGTTATTATTCAAAAAAATTTTTATGTCATCATTTCTTAAAAAATTACTGTCGGAAACCCATCCTCTAAGGTTACTTTATCATAAGTTGGTGGCTGTAATGGCGGCTTTGTACTATATGTTTCCAGCAAAAAAAATGGTGGTTATTGGTGTTACAGGTACAAAGGGTAAAACTTCAACGGTTAATTTAATTGCCCAAATGCTTACTGTAGCTGGAAAAAAGGTTGGTATGACTTCTACTGTGCGTTTTCAAATAGGTGACAAACAATGGAGCAATATCAATAAAATTACTACCTTGGGGCCTTTTGCTTTACAAAAATTGATTAAGCAAATGAAAGATGAAGGGTGTACGCACTTGGTGTTAGAGGTTTCATCACACGCCATGTTGCAATCGCGGGTTTGGGGAATTAACTTTGATGTTGGCGTGTTTACAAATATAGCTAATGAACATCTTGAATATCATGGGTCTTTTGAGGAGTATTTGCGAGCTAAAGGGCTTTTCTTCAAACATATTTCAAAATCTCGTAATAAACCGGGAATTTCTAAGGTAGCAATTTTAAATCAAGATGATCCTCATTTTGCGTATTTTGATCAATTTAATGTAGATCGTAAAATGACTTATGGCTTAAATAAGGGAACATTGCACTCTTCGGAGATTAGTCTAAATCCATCGGGCTCTTCGTTTACTATGCATTTGCCAAATCATCAGGTGGATTTGAGTATTAAATTGCCTGGAGAAGCGAGTGTATATAATGTTTTAGCGGCTTCGGCGGTTTCGGTAACTCTTGGTGTTTCGGTTGATACAATAAAAAAAGCTGTGGAAATGGTTCAGCCAATACCAGGTCGTTTTGAGGCAATGGATTTGGGGCAACCATATACTGTGATTGTTGATTATGCGCATGAAGAGTTATCTTTGGATAAGTTATTAGAATTGTACAAACGCATTACGAAAGGAAAGTTGATTGTGATGTTTGGTGCAACTGGTGGAGGGCGCGACAAGGCTAAAAGACCGCGTATGGGGGCTTTGGCAGAAAAGTATGCAGATTATATTATTCTTACCGATGATGATCCTTACGAAGAAGATGAATGGGAGATTTTGGATATGATAAAACAGGGGATTAAGCGTAAGGAAGGCGACAATTTGTGGTTGGTGCCAGATAGGCGAGAGGCTATTAAATT
The DNA here is from genome assembly GCA_044228405.1 of Candidatus Altimarinota bacterium. Classification (GTDB taxonomy): domain Bacteria; phylum Patescibacteriota; class Gracilibacteria; order UBA1369; family JBGAUX01; genus JBGAUX01. Next base: position 2,765 of record JBGAUX010000028.1, read on the forward strand.
GGCTTTAACAGTTGCTAAAGAGGGCGACGCGGTTATTTTGGCAGGCAAAGGTGGCGAGGAGGTGCAGGTTTTAAGAGGTAAAACTATAGCTTGGGACGATAGAGTGGTTGTTAAAGAGTTATTAAAGCAAGAAATTAGAGTTGAAATTTCACCGGGTAATTATGAAAAACGAGAAAATGTTTACTTCCAAGGATAAATTGAATGGGTTTTTGGTGATTGATAAAGCTAAAGGGCGGAGTTCTTTTTCATCGGTTTTTAGATTTAGACAATGCTTTGGGCGGTCGTTAAAGGTGGGTCATTTGGGCACGCTGGATCCTCTTGCTACAGGTGTTTTAGTTTTAGCAATTGGGGAGGCAACCAAGCTTATTAAATACCTAATGGGCTTTGATAAGGTTTACCAAGCCGAAGTTGAATTTGGCAAAATCAGCAATACATATGATGCAGATGGTGAGTTAGAAGTTGTAAAATTGCCGTCAAATTTTGTGTTGAAAGAAGACGATCTCAAAAAGACCATTGAACAAAAATTTAGTTCTGTGATTTCGCAGGTGCCACCTGCATATTCTGCTAAATGGGTAGACGGAACAAGAGCGTATCAATTAGCCAGACAAGGCGAGGATGTAAACCTAGATCCTGTGGAAGTTACCATTCACAGTTTTGATTTAACAGAGTTTGACTACCCAAACGCAAAGTTTGAAATAATGGTTAGCAGTGGCACTTATATAAGGTCCCTCATTCATGATTTGGGCGCCGAACTTGGGTGCGGAGCCTATATTAAGGAGCTGAGACGAACCAAAGTAGGGCAATTTGACTTGGAAAATGTACTTTGTGATATTAGTCCAAATACTCAATTTTCCCTTATTAGTATTGAAGAAGTGGTGAACAATAATTTTGATCGTATTGATTTAGATGATGTTGAGTACTCAATTTTGCAAGTCGGACGGAAATTAGAGAATCGCAGAGGCCTTACTGGTGAACTTTACTCCGCATATTATCAAAATCAGCTCAAAGGTATTTTGAGTGTTGATTATTCAAAAGATCCTGTAGCTATTAAAATGGAGAAGACCTTGCACTTGTGAGGGGGAGGAGGTGGGAGGAGGGAGAGGAGGGAGAGGATGTTTGGCCGCGAAATCAGGAGTACTTTGATGATTTCTCAACCAAACATCCTCTCCCTCCTCCCACCTCTTTGGTTGATGGATGGAAAATTGTGGCCGCGAAATCGATAGCTGCCTTTTAGATTCCTCTCAACCACAACAATCTCCCTCCTCCCACCTCCCTCCTCCCACCTCTTTGGTTGATGGATGGAAAATTGTGGCCGCGAAATCAGGAGCTCCCCCTTGCTCCTTCTGCTAAATTTTGTATAGTATAAAAGTAAATTAAGTTTTCCCATGCAGTTAGAGTATTTATTAGTCGGATTGTTTGCTTTTGTTTTAACTCTGGCAATGTCGTTTTTGGCACTTAAGCTGTTTCCAAAGCTTGGGCTTATGGATAGGCCACACAAGTATGGTTTAAAACGGGCGCCAATTCCTTACTATGGTGGCTTGGTGATTTTTTTATCATTTCTAATAGCTGTTTTGTGCTTTGTGCCACTTACAAAATCTTTAATTGGTGTTTTAGTGGCTGGTGGCTTACTGGTGCTCGTTAGCTTTTTGGATGACAAATATTCACTATCGCCATTTTTACGCTTGGGAGTTCAAATTGCAGTTGCTGTGATTGTAGTTTTAACTGGTATTGGCATACACTCCTTAAGTAATCCATTTGGTGCAGTTATTTCGCTTGATGCCTTGGTTTGGCATTGGCAAATAGGGGAGATGATGGTGGCAATTTCTGTTTGGTCGGCTTTGTTTACTGTTATTTGGCTTGTACTTTTAATTAACTCAATGAATTTTGCCGATGGTCTTAATGGACTTAGTAGCGGAGTTACGGCTATTGCTGCGTTTTTTCTGTTTGTTTTAAGTATTCGGCCAAATTTTCATCATGTTAACCAAAGTACTTTTGCTATGTTGGCACTAATTTTGTTTGCGGTGGCTTTGGCATTTGTTTTCTTTGATTTTTACCCTGCTAAAATGTTAATGGGCGATACGGGCAGTACTTTTTTGGGTTTTATGTTGGCAGTTCTGGCAATTTTTTCGGGCGGCAAGGTAGCAACAGTGTTTTTGATTATGGGAGTGCCAATTTTAGATGCTTTTTGGGTGATTGGACGACGACTGTATAATGGTAAGTGGCCATGGCAGGGTGATTTGCTGCATCTTCATCATAGGCTTAAGGACACAGGCTTTTCGGAGAGGCAAGTGGTATTATTGCTATATTTGCTAACTTTTCTCTTTGGATTACTAGCGTTATTGGCTGGTACATGGCAAAAATTGATTGTTGCATCATTGCTATTTGGTTTTATGTTTGTCTTGGGTGTTTATTTGACTTTTAGGCGTCGTGTGTGAGATAACAATTTGGCTTTAAGCCTAGTTTTATGTCAGATTTTGTTGAAGAAATAAAATCACGATTAAGTATAGAAGATTTGGTGTCCCAATATGTTCAGCTTAAACGAGCAGGGCGTAGTTATAAGGGCTTGTGCCCTTTTCATAGCGAAAAGACACCTAGCTTTGTGGTGAGCCCCGACAAAGGCATTGCCTATTGCTTTGGGTGTCACAAAGGTGGTGACATTTTTAAATTTGTGCAAGAACTTGAAAATTTGGATTTTCCTGGGGCTGTGCGCTTTTTGGCCGATAAAACAGGGGTAAAGCTCGAGGACAACTTTAGTAAAAAATTAGTTAAGGACAAAGCTCAAAATGACGATTTGTTTAAGGCCAATGAGGCTGCTTGTAATTTGTGGGTTGATAATTTGTGGAACACTGATGCTGGTAAAAAAGTGCTTAAGTACATTGATAATCGTGTCTTAGCAGAAGAAACTATTAAAACTTTTAAATTGGGTTTTGGTCCAGATTCGTTTGAAGAAACTACAAAAGCCTTACTAAGAGAAGGTTTTGACAACAAAACTTTAATTGATGCTGGCTTGGTGAGCGTAAAAGACACAGCTGTATCTCATGTTTACGATCGTTTTCGCGCTCGGTTAATGTTTCCTGTGTTGGATGTTGCTGGTCGTGTGGTGGCTTTTGGAGGTCGCGCCTTAAAAGCTGGTGATGAACCTAAATATCTTAATACTTCTGATACGCGAGTTTATCATAAAGGACGCGTTTTATATGGATTTTTTCAAAATAAAAAGGAAATTAAAAAGGTAGCTAGTGCCTTAATTGTAGAAGGCTATATGGATTTTTTGATGAGTTGGCAAGAGGGCGTTAAAAATGTAGTTTCTGTTTCTGGTACTGCCTTAACAGATAGGCACATTAAAATGCTCAAAGCTGTTTGTGATAAGCTGATCTTTGCTTTTGATTCCGATAAAGCAGGTCTGCAGGCCGCCAAACGCTCATTTTCGTTGGTGGATAAACAGGGATTACAAGTTTATATGTTAAACCTTGGCGAATTTAAAGACCCTGCAGATTTTGCCCTGGCAAACCCTGGTAAATTAAAAGCTAAAATAGATGAAGCTAAGCCGTTTATGGAGGTGTTAGTAGAAAAATCTGTTGAAGAATTTGATCTTAGCACTATGGATGGTAAAAAGGGATTTTTGCATGAGGTTGTGCCATTTTTGCTTAGTTTAACGAGTTCTGTAGAAAAAGATTTTTATGTAAGGGCTTGTGCAAAACATTTACAAGTTTCACCAGATGTTATGAATGAGGAATTGAAGAATTTTAAGTCAAATTCCTACGACTTTGTTGAAAAAGAGAGTTCCAATGCTCGTGGTAACGATATGTCTTTATCCACAGAGGAGCATTTATTGGCTTTAATACTTGCATTTCCAGTTTTGGCTAGTCAATTTGACGAAAAAATCTTACATCTAGAATTTTCGGGTTTGTTTCAAGACATTTACAAAGCCTTTTTATCACAGTATAATGCCGACCGATTGAAGGATAAATGGGTATTTGATTATCAATATTTATCAGAAGAAGGTAGGCAAAAAGCAATGTTTCTAATGTTGTTTGGAGAAGAGGAAAATGCTTACTTAGGAGATCATGGTGTAAAGCTACAAATCGAGTTGCTGATTGAAAAAATGAAGGTTGAACTTTACGACAGACAAAGGAAAACTTTAGAAATATCAATCAAGGAGGCACAGCAAAAAGGCGACAAAGAGCAAATGCTAGAATTAATGACGAAGATGCGAGATCTTCTCACTGAAAAAAAATAATCATTATCCAATAAATTTCTATAAATGGCTAGAACAAGAAAATTTATCGCTCATGTTTCGGATGAGACTTTGGAGAAATTTCCTAAGGAAATTCGCGCTTTAGTGAAAAAGGGTAAACAACACGGCTTTGTAACACAACAAGAGCTATTAAAGGCTATGCCAAACATTGAAGAGGATTTGTTGATGCTAGATGAAATTTATAGTCTGTTTTTGGATATTGGGGTAGATGTTATTGATGTTAAGGATTCATTAATTTGGAACGGTGCTAAATTGGAAGAGGAAAAACCAGCCGGTGATATACCTGTAGTGGAGGATGTTTTGGATGATGATGACGACGATGATGATGACATTGATGAACTTGCGATTGAAGAGGAAGTGTTGGCTGAGGAAAAGGCTTTAAAGGCCAAATTGAAATCCGATAAGGCTAAAAAAGACGCCAGTAAGGAGGTTGAATTGAAAGAAATTGCCAACGATTCAATTCGATTATACTTATGTGAAATTGGTAAAGTTGCTTTGTTAACTGGTAAACAAGAAATTGATTTAGCTAGAAGAATTAGAAAAGGTGATCAATCGGCAAAATCTGCTTTGGCAGAGGCTAATTTGAGATTAGTTGTGAGTATTGCTAAAAAATATATTGGTAGAGGCCTTTCATTTTTAGATCTAATTCAAGAAGGAAATATTGGTTTGTTTAGAGCTGTGGAGAAATTTGATCCTAATAGAGGATTTAAGTTTTCTACTTATGCGACTTGGTGGATTCGCCAAGCTATTACGCGTGCAATTGCCGATCAAGCTCGAACAATTCGTATTCCGGTGCACATGGTGGAAACTATTAATAAGCTTACTCATGCGCAAAGACGATTGGTGCAAGAGCTTGGCCGTGAACCACTTGTAGAAGAGTTGGCTGCTGAAATGGACATGGATATTAAAAAAGTTCGTCACATTTTAAAGATTTCTCAAGATATTGTGTCTTTGGAAGCTCCAGTTGGAACAGAAGAAGATAGTAAATTAGGGGATTTTATTGAAGATGATGATGCTTTGAGCCCTACAGAAGCTACAAACAGACAATTACTAAAGGAGAATATTCATGAAATGTTACATTATCTTTCGCCTCGAGAAAGAAAGATAATTGAAATGCGTTTCGGTTTAAAAGACGGCGTAGGACATACACTGGAAGAAGTGGGACAGGAATTTCATGTAACCAGAGAGAGAATTCGTCAAATTGAAGCGAAGGTTTTGCAAAAGCTTAAAGAGCATCCAACCAGCGTTAAAATTAGACCTTACTAAAAACACACTTATTTATTCATATAATTAATTAATATGGCAGACGCGAAATCAAAGAAAAAAACTGACGATCATATTGTATCTGATGAAAAGGTAACATTGGTTACTAAAGAAGGTTTTAAAGCCTTAGAAGAAGAGTTAAAATATTTAAAAGAGACTAAGCGAAGAGAAGTAGCTGGTAGAATTAAAGAAGCTATTAGTTATGGTGATCTTTCTGAGAATTCTGAGTATGAGGAATCTAAAAATGAACAAGCCTTTGTAGAAGGTCGTATTTTGGAATTGGAAGACAAAATCAAACATGCAAAAATTATTGAAGAAAAAAATAAAGATATTAAATCTGTGCAATTAGGAACTAAAGTGCATGTTAAAAACACTAAAAAAGGTTCTGCTGTTGAGGAATTTGTTATTGTTGGTTCAACTGAAGCTGACCCTTTAAACCATAAAATTTCTAATGAATCTCCAGTTGGGAGCGCTTTATTGGAAAGAAAAATCGGTGATATTGTTAAGGTAATGGTGCCAGCTGGTGTAGTTGAATACGAAATCATCAAACTTGACTAATATTGGTATGTCTAAGCGGAGAATTATAAGAATTGTCATAGAGATTTTTGTGTCTCTGGCATTTATTTCCAGTGTGGGGTTTGCACTTTTACATGCCTATGGTTTTAGATATGACATTGTGGAAAGAGCTTTTGTAAAGCGTACTATTGTCGATTTGCCTGTTGATTTGGAAGATGTTTATATTACTTTTGACGGTGTGTATGTGGCAGATAAGACACCTTATCAGATTTTTAATGTTAAACCTGGCCGGCATAATTTAAAGGTGGAAAAGGAGGGGTATTATACTTGGGAGGAAAATTTTAAAGCTCAAGAAGATATTGTGAGTTCATTTGGGGATATTTTTATTTTCCCGACCGACATGGAAAAACTTAAGACAGTTGTTTTGGCAGGCGAATCTTTGGGCGAATTTACCATTCAAGGTGGAGAAGTTTTTTTATTGAAAGATGGAGAAAAGAATCAAAAATTGGATTTGAAAACTGGTGAATTTTCCGAAGTAGCTGCTAATCAGCTGATTCAAGAAAATTTGGAGTTAAAGAAAAATGAAGATGATGTAAGAAACTTTGTTGCTAATGTTTTGCCTATTGCCACTATTAAACAGCTAAATCTTTTGTATCACCCTGCTATTAATAAGAAAATTGTTTATTTGAGTTTTACCAATGGTAGTAAAGGAATTTATGAAATCACCAATCAGGCGTTGCGTTTGATTGATGAGGTGGATTTATCTTTATTCGATTACACGGATAGTGGCAGACAGCTATTGTATACCAATGGGTTCGATGTAAAAGTGTATGATGTTTTGGAGGATAAGGTGAAGCTGGTGAGCAGATTTTCTCAGAAGCTCAATTTGTTGCAATGGTATGAGGACTCCTATTTTGTTTATGGGACTACTAAAAGTGTTAATGTGTGCGACCAAACATTAAAACATTGCGTGCCACTTTGGAATATTGAAGATGAAAATGTGGCGATAAAAAATCTGGAGTATATGTCAAATCAGGATAGTTGGATTGTTATCAGGCCCGATGAAGTAGCGATCTATCAATAGTTATTTGCGCTTTTTCTTCATTGTATAAATTTTTTTAGATTTATCTTCTTCGGTGTGGTGCTGTTTCTTTTCGTAAAAAGATTTTTGAGAAGGATATTTTTTAACTAACAAATAAAGGCTTTTACCGGCTACCCAAATGAAGGCGGCAACATCTAGGTAAAGCCATATTCGCATGCTGAAATATGGAATGCTTTCGTATCTGTTGGCAATTAGAAAAAGTCCCACAAAGCCAACCCATTTAAGTTTGCCTGGTAGCGAACCAAACATTACTTTTAAAGTGCGGTTTTCGTCGCGCTTTCTTTTAATATAAAATTCGAGTGCATATGCACCTATAATTACTAAGCCACAATAAATTAAAAATGCGGTGTAGTAGCTAAAGTTTGAACCTGGGCTAAGTGCAAAAAAATACTTAAGTGTTTCCATGTTGTTTTTTCTTTAAGAATGTTATTCGTTTGAAGATTTTTTTCAAATCGACCTTATTATAGCGATCTAAGAGTAAAAATAAAGAGATTAAGCCAATAATTAGCTCAAAATACTGACTGTAACGCAATCCAATGATAATTAGCACTTCATCTCCCCTTAAAAATCCCTCCAAAAAGCTGAATAGGCAAAATACTGATACGCCTGCTAAAAATAGGTCGCCGTCGTCTTTGAACTTTTGTAGTACATATAAGCGCCAACTTACTATTAATAAGATAAAGTTATAGAGTGCGGAGTAAAGCTGTGTTGGGTGTACTGGTACAGAGTATCTAACGGTAATATTTTCGAAGTTTACTGCCCAAGGTAGGTTGCTTTCGTGTCCGTAGTTGGCGCCATCTAAAAACAGTCCAATGGAGCTAATGGTCATACCCATAAAGAAGGCGATTATAATTACATCTAGCCATTCTTGCAGGTTTTCCTAATTACATAAAAAAGTCTGGCGAATAAAAGGCTAAATAGAGCTAATTTAAGCCCATAATTGAGGATGAAATTTAGTTTTAACCTATGAGTTTTTGCCAAATAAATTAAAAACAGCATACTGGCTAAGAATCCTAAACTAACAAAAAGCCATAGTGATTGAATTTGAAAGAATTTTGCTTCGAAGAGAATTGGATACATTTTTATAAGTTAAGCATAATTATAGTAGTAACAACTACAAAGCTTGGAAAGATAATTATAGTTGATAAGAAGTTATTTCTAAAAAAATGACTCTTTATTGCTACAGAACTATGAAATAAGAATAGCATAGCTAGGATATATTTGAAAAAAGTGGATTGATAAAGCAAAAAACTAACGGGCATATTTTGTGGATTGATGCCAAAGTTTTTTGTGTTGAGGTAAATGGCGATAAAGTAATATATAAGGTACATAGCCAATAACCAGCCGGAGAATGTATTGATTTCATCCAAAAAACTTTGGGCGAAGTTTTCCGGTAATCCGGCCATGCGGTTTTGCTTTTCAACTTTTTTTAAGGTTTTTATTTGCTGCTTAATATCCTTGTTTTTGGCTCTTAGTGCGTTAATATTGGCTTTTATTTGCTGTTTAATCTCAGTGTCTTTTTCCTTAATATACATTCTTAAATACTCTTGAACCTGGTCCAAAACCAGAAATTTTTTTTGTCTTAGTTCGCGTATTTCATCACTTTCTTTTAGAAAATTTAATATACTTTGGGCAATTTCAAATATATATTTCTGCCAAAAATTGGCTTCTGGTTCAAGTGGATTTTTTTCAATCCATAATTCTACTTTTGTAATAAGTTTTTCGCGCCTGCTTTTTCGCACTGTGTTTTTGTGAATCTCGGTTAGCATGCGACTAATATCAAAGCGCAACTGGCTTTTTTGCAAATCATTATCTTTGTTGAGCATTAAAACTTCCAAATCTTGCAGGGTTTTTAAAAGATCTGCGCAGCTTTCTCTAACATAATTTAAATTTGTAGAATTGCGTATGCGAAGTAATTTATTAAGCTTTGTATCAATGCTATGCTGATCTTCTACAGATATCTGCTTGCTGTAATTTGTGTTGAGCGTTTGAATTTTTTGTAGAACCAGGTTGATTTGATTTTGCAGATTCAATTTTTCTTCATCTTGAAATGGCGACTCATCCTTACTAATTGGTTGAATAGTGGTTTCGTTATTTTTACTTTTTGCTAAACTAATTTCTCGTTGTAGTTGTTGTTGAAGATCCGCAATGCCAGCTTGTTTTTCTTGAAGTTTTTCGTAAGAAGAAGCGGCACCTTTGTAAATAGCTGTAACGGTGAATTCGTATTCATTGAATAACCGTTTAAAGGCTTGGTACTTATCTGTTGCGGGAATTGTTCCCACAATTTTTTTACCTTTTTTGTCGTAAGCTTCAAACTCAAAAATTATATTTCCATCTTGCTGAGTTTTTGAGGCTTCTTCTATTTGTTGAATTCCAATAATAGAAAACCCGAGCCCATTTAGGTCTTGTCTGGCTACATTTTCGGACGGTGATTCAATTGTACCATTGAGTTTTTTGCCGTCTGATGTAACTACTGTGTATTTAAATCGAGGCATTTATTTAGTGCTTAGCTGCGGCTTGAATAAAACCAAAAAACAAAGGTTGAGGCTTGTTTGGTCTTGATTTGAATTCGGGGTGAAATTGCGCGCCTATCATAAAAGGGTGATCTTTAATTTCACCAATTTCAATAAGATTTTGTTGTGGGTTGATGCCAGAAGCGATAAATCCAGCTTTTTCTAAATCGGCTTTAAATTCGTTGTTAAATTCGTAGCGGTGTCTGTGCCTATCTTCTATCAGTTCTTGTTTGTATAGTTTGTGGGCTAGTGTGCCTTTTTTTATTTTACACTTGTATAAGCCAAGTCTCATCGATCCACCTTTATCTTTGTCCTTATGTTGCCCAGGTAAAAAGTGAATAATATAATTTTTCTTGCCAGCTTTTCCGTTTTCATCAAATTCTTCCGAAGTGATTTTTGGATTCTTAAGTACATCACGAGCAAATTCAATTGCCATTATTTGTAATCCTAAACAAATTCCTAAATACGGTACTTTGTTTTCGCGAGCATATTTGGCTGCCGCAATTTTGCCCTCAATGCCTCTTGTGCCAAAACCGCCAGGAACTAAAATGCCATCTGCTTTTTGTAATTCTTGCCATGTCGCTTTGTCTTTTTTCTCAAGTTTTTCTGAATCCACCCATTTAATAACAGCTTTTTTACCTTGGTTAAACGAAGCGATGTTTAGCGATTCTATAACACTTAAATAAGCATCATCCAAATCGGTATATTTGCCTACCATAGCTATATTTACGGCTTTGCGAGGTGCATTAATTTTTTTAGCAACATCTTCCCAACTCTTTAAATTTGTCTTTAATTTTAGATTTAATTTTTTGCCAATTTTTTGCACAAAGTCATATTTTTGGTATGAAACAGGCACTTTATAAATGCTATTTGCTGTTTCTCCGGGAATAACATGGTCTTCTGCAACATCACAAAACAAAGCAATTTTTTTAATATGTTCTTTTTTGATTGGTTGATCTGCTCTAGCAATAATAAAATCAGGTTGAATACCAATTGCCCTTAGCTCTCGTACCGAAGCTTGAGTAGGTTTTGTTTTTAATTCTTTTGAACCTGCCAAATAGGGTAGTAGTGTTAAATGCACAAAAAGCGTGTTTTCTGCACCCAATTTACTACGCAATTGACGAATAGCTTCTAAAAATGGCAGTCCTTCAATATCGCCAGTGGTTCCACCAATTTCACAAATCATTACATCACATTTGGATGATTGAGCCGCTTTGGTAATGGCATTTTGAATCGCATCGGTAATATGAGGAATAATTTGAATTGTTTTACCCAAAAAATCACCTTTGCGCTCTTCACTCAAAACTTGCGAATAAATTTTGCCAGTTGTAACAGAAGAAAGCTTAGTGAGATTTTCATCAATAAACCTTTCATAATGGCCTAAATCGAGATCAGTTTCAGCTCCATCGTCGGTTACAAACACCTCTCCATGCTGAAAAGGGCTCATAGTTCCGGGGTCGACATTGAGGTAAGGGTCAAGCTTTTGCATAAAAACTTTCAGTCCTGAGGCTTTGAGAAGCGCTCCGATTGAAGATGCAGCTATTCCCTTACCAAGCGATGAACACACGCCGCCGGTAACGAAGATATACTTTTGCAAAAATTTAAAATTACACTTTTAGTACCCAAACACTTTAGTCTAGGCGCATGCTATGTGCAAGGGGTAGTTAAGTAATTACAACTTTTTGTAGCCGATTTTTTCTTTTACTTCGGCTAGAGTTTGAGAGGCTAAGCTGTTGGCGCGTTTGGCACCGTCAATTAATACGCTGTGTAGATAGTCGGTATTTTGGCTTAATTCTGCTCGTTTTGCTCTTGCCTCGCCAAAATATTCTAGAATTTTTGCTAGTAGTGTTTTTTTAGCATCGCCGTAGCCAAAGCCGCCAGCACGGTATTTGCCTGCCAAATCTTGTTGTTCGGCTTTGGTGGCAAGCAAG
>JBGAUX010000029.1:0-13293 GCA_044228405.1 Candidatus Altimarinota bacterium
TTTTTACAGGCTTCGGCAATAGCTTTAACAGCCTCAAAATCATCCTCGGAGGCAACAGGGAAGCCCGCCTCAATTGCATCAACTCCAAGCTTTTCAAGTTGCTTAGCCATGCGCAATTTCTCACTAAGATTCATAGAATATCCAGGAGCCTGCTCGCCGTCTCGCAAGGTTGTATCAAAAATACGAATCTTTGCCTGTGTATTTTTTGCTGTCATAACTTAAATTTACAAAATAAAAACCCTCATCTTTTGGATAGAGGGGTAACGAATGCTCATGCCTACGCAAATCCGCACCTCTCTAAACGAGAAGAAGCAAGAGCGCAGATAATGAAACAAATTTGATCATAGTTTTTTTTGAACTGCCTACAATATGTAAAATTTAGTGGAGATTGTCAAATAAATTGACTAATATTGTTTATCCAAAAAAGAAACCACATCATCAATAACCGGAACCACAAACTTAGTGGCTTCTTGAACACTATATACATGACCAAACACATGAATACTAAACAGAATAGACTTTCCATTTTTACGATCAATCTTGCCAGACAAGCTATTTGCACCCACATGAGTACCAGTTTTTGCCATTAAATGAATATCATCATCAATATCTCCAAAACGACCCCTTAAAGTGCCATCAACACCTGCCTCTGGAAGCGAATCCCAAAAAGACTGTGCCCAATCCTGCTGATTTATATAGTCAAATAGCATTAAAATAGAGTTGGAAGTGGCGCGAGTATCTGGCGAAATACCAGAACCGTCAAAGGCCAAAACTTCACCTTGCGGAACTCCAATTTCATCCAAAAATTGATTCAATACGGCGACACCAGCTTTTTGACTATTACTACTAGGGCCAGCATTTTCGCCAAGAGCCCTAATAATTGCCTCTGCATAATGATTTTGGCTAAACTTCAACATATCAAAAATAACCTTTGATAGAGGAGCAGAATCATGTTGGTACAATAATTCGCCATATAAAAGGGGATTAGTAGCTCTCCCCACACTTAAGACTTTAATTCCCGCCTTATCAAGCTCTTGAGCAAGTAATCTTGCAGCAAAATCGCCAGGCTCCTTCACTACAGCATTTGTAAAGAATGCTAAATCTTTCAGTGTGTCTCCCGTAAGTGTAACACCCTTGCCACTAACCCAAACTGCAGTCATTGGATTAACTAAATCTGCGGAACTACTTTTTAAAACACGTTTATCAAGAATTGAACCAAACTTTTCAAGTGGCAAGGCTTCAATTGTGAAAACATTAGTACCTTCATCTATCAACCCAAAGAACTTCAAAATATTGTTATCAATACCAAGCCCAGTAATAGGAACCGCATAATATTCTTCAAATAAAGCACTATCCCAATTAGGCCCATAAATTTCGCCCTTAAAAAAACTATCGTCAAAATACAAGTTGACACTGTCTAAATTTTGCGGCTTAACAGCCTCAACATCTGCAGTCAAGTAATCAAGCTTTTAGGTAGGGTCGCCCCCTCCAACAAGGGTAACATTATTTCCATTTAAATATAAAAAGGTGTTAAACGTATACCCAGCACCAAGTTCTTTTAAAGCCACAGCACTGGTGAAAAGCTTAAAGTTAGAACCGGGGTGCACAGGAGTATGCTGATTTACGCCAAACAGCGACTCTTCACCATCCTCGTATTTTGCCTCAAACGCAAAAGTTGAACTTTTAAAAGTTGACTTACTCTCAATGCTTTGTAAAAATTTTCTGTAATTATAATCTTTAACAGCTGGCAACACATAATAGTAACTAACTAATGAAAACAAGGCTAAAAACAAAAACAATAGCAACAAAAACTTTTCACTAAGGGCTTTACTTGACAAATTCATAGTTAATGCGTATATATGAATACTAATATATAATCATCATTACATGACAAAACAATTATTTACAACTTTAAGCGTAAGTTTAAGCGTGTTAGTGTTGGGAGCTTTCTCAATTGGTAACGCTTTAGCATTAACAGCTGCCGAAGGAGAGATACCATTAACTTCTCCAATTCAATTTTGTAAGGACGCAACAGAATCATTACAAAATGACATTGAAAACATTAAAGCATCTGCTTTGAGCTTACAATTAAGCAAAGCAGAAATTACGGCTAAAATTCAAGCTGCCAAGCAGTACAAAAACTCTGTTTGTGATGAAGCTAAAGAGCTTAAGCAAAGTGTAACTGCCAGCCTAAGCAATCCTATTGGTTTATGCAGAACGCTAACTTCAACTCTAACTTCTGATATTGAAACCATCAAAGCTCAAGGTTTAAGTTTACAATTAAGCAGACCGGAAATAGCTGCAAAAATTAAAGCAGCAAAAGAAAGCAAAAAACAAATTTGCGAAGAGGCAAAAGAATACAAAGAAGCTTTAGGTTGGAAATAATGCAATCTTAAACTATAATTACCAGTATGTATAAAGCTCAAAAATACATACTGGTTTTTTTATGTCTAGGAACAGCTTTGGCATTTAACCCAATGCTAAACACCGACGTATTTGAGTTTCCTAAGTTGGTGATTTTAATTTTGGCAGTTACGGCACTCACAATCACAAATATAGTATCACTACAAAATTCAGCAACAAAAATAAATCTAAAACACCAACCCGCTGAAGTATACTTTTTGGGTATGATGCTACTCTCAAACATAATTTCACTCATACTTTCAACAGACATTAAAACATCGCTATTTGGCATAGACACAAGGTTTAACGGATTCACAGCCAACCTTTATTACATATTATTGGGGTTAAACTTTTACTGCTTCCTCAAAAAATATGGCAAGGAAAAAACTAAGTTTATATTCAAGTGGCTAGCAATTACGGCTTTGATCTCATGCTTGGTTGCAATTGCGCCATATTTATTTCCAAATCAAACATTTATTTTGTTTTTCGAACCTGCATTCTACTACAATCGTGTATTTGGCACCTTTGGAAACCCAAATTATCTAGCCTCATACATAATAGCCATACTTCCAATATTGATTTTTGTATACAAACCAAAATACTTAATCATAAGTTTGCCAATAATTACTACAACATTGTTTTTAACTGGTTGTAGAAGTGCATGGATAGCTCTTATATTAGCTATTTTAACAATATCAACAATTAAGTTACTTAAAGAAAAGCAAGTAAAACCACTTTTATACAGTTTAATCACTATAGCCATCATAACACTAACGGTATTCCTTCAAACAAATCAAACACCAAACACAAATGAAACACAAAAAAATCAGCAGGCAATAGACAGATTATCGGCCAACCCACAAAACTTACAGTCACTTAGAACCAGAATAACACTATGGGAGGCAGGACTAAAACTTGCAAAAGAAAAACCGATTTTTGGCCACGGACAAGAAACAATTCAAAAACACATAGACGAATATTTACCCCAAAATCTTCAAACAAACAAAGTTTTTTTTGTTGACCGAACACATTCGGAAGCCACAGACATACTTGTAGCCTTGGGGGCGTTTGGCTTAATTACATATTTAGGATTTTTTCTACTTGCTGCAATAAAAGCCATCTACACACTAATTAAGTCTCCCAAAAATACAGCAGACAAATATTTTTACGCAACACTAACTGGTTACCTCAGCTTAAACTTATTTCACCTAGTTAATTTTTCTACAGTTTCAACAAACACCATCCTTTATATAATGGCTGTGTATTTAGTATACGAAAGCAAAGAAATTTTGGTTGCGGGGGGTGGATTCGAACCACCGACCTCAAGGTTATGAGCCTTGCGAGCTGCCACTGCTCCACCCCGCGTTAAAGTGCCGCTAGTATAGTGAAACGGCTTCTATCTGTCAAAAAAGAATTTCCACCACTTTTGAGGGTTGCTCAGCTGGCCAAAATCATCTTTGGAGGCAGCGCTAGTAACAGTTCCGTCTGCATTAACTTGCGAGTTTGGATCAACTGGCAAAATGATAACTTCCTCACCGGGATTAACTAAACCAAAGTTTTGCTTAGCAATTTTGTCGATGTATTGCTCAGAAGTATAGTATTGAAAATCAGCATTCTTTTTACTATTTTCATCTTCGATACTTATGTTTTCTTGCTCAAAAGTTTTAATGTGAGCATCCAAGGTGTAACTCTTATAAACATTTACCGTTAACGCATACAACAAATAGGCAACTAGTAAAAACTCTACTATCAATATAATTTTGGTTGCTTGTGAAGTGTGTTGAAGTCGCATAAAATCAGTTACATATAATATATAAAGCTTGAGCCTAAAGTTGTAAAGAGATGGCATCAGCCAAAAATACTTGTTATGCTGTAAATATGAAAAAAGCATTTTTTATAGGAATAGGTGGAATAGGAATGAGCGCCCTAGCAAGCACAATGCAGGCTAAAGGCTGGGAAATTTGTGGATCAGACCAAAATTCATCACAAATAACAGAGGATTTAAAGAAAAACGGCGCCACCATTTATCCCAACCATAAAGGCGATCACATCAACACTGATACAACATTAGTAATTTACTCAGAGGCCATCCCGCAGGACAATCCGGAGCTAGCCAAAGCCAAACTATTGCAAATAAAGACAATTACCTATGCGCGAGCGCTGGCTGATTTGGCAAACGACCATAATTTAGTGCTCATTACAGGCACACACGGCAAAACAACTACAACCGGCATGCTCACCAAAATCGCATTAGAAACTGAGCTTGAGCCAACAGTGGTTATTGGCGGTAAAATGAAAGAGCTCGACAATAAGAATTTTAGAATAGGGGAGAGCGATTTATGGATTGTGGAAGGATGCGAATACCGAAAATCATTTTTAAACTTCAAACCAAATATTTTGGTTCTAACAAATTTAGATGTTGACCATTTAGACTACTACGAAACCGAACAAAATTACTTTGATGCTTTTGTAGAAATGATAAAAAATGTAAAAGAAAATGGGATAATTGTTTTCGCCGAAGATGACGAACGCAGTGCCAAAGCGGTAAATATTGCTGGAGCCCAAAGAAGAGACTTGAGAATTCACACCTTTTCACAAGAAAATATAAGAGAGCTGGAACTCAAATTATTAGTTCCAGGAAAGCACAACAGAGCAAATGCATTGGCCGCAGTTTATTGTGCAGAAGCACTTGGAGTGCCAGCAAGTAAAGCCGTTGAAGCGGTTAATAAATTTACAGGCACTTGGCGCCGACTTGAATACATTGGTGAAATTGAGGGTGCAAAACTTTACGACGACTATGCGCACCATCCAATTGAAATCAAAGCGACACTTCAGGCACTTAGAGAACTTTATCCAACTCAAAAAATTTGCTGTGTATTTCAACCACACCAACTAAGCAGAACAGTGCATTTTTTGCATGAATTTGGCGAAAGTTTTAGCGATGCAGACACAGTTGTAGTTTCAAATATTTATAAGGTGAGAGAAAAAACCGATCACCAAAACACAGAAGCAGAAAAGACACTTAGCGAAGCAGATTTAATGATGACAATTGGTCGAACTCACGCCAATGTTGTCGCCGGCGGGTCGCTACTGCAAACAGAAAAGCTAATAAAGCAATTAGCACCTCAACACGACATTGTAATTATCATGGGCGCCGGCGACATCGCCAAGCTCCGCAAATTGGTATAGCAATACTCAAAGACTCCTTCTTAGCACTGGACCAGTTGGAGTATCCTCAACTATTATACCTTCATCAGCGAATTTATCTCTAATCTCATCTGATTTTTGCCAGTCTTTATTTTCGCGCGCCTGCTTACGCTCATCAAGCAAACTTATTTGTTCATCAGTAAGTTCCAAAACATCCTCCTCACGCGGAAAAATCACACCCAAAACTCCATCTATCTCCTTAAGTTTTTCAATAGTTTTTAAAATATCCTTTTTACTCAAACTTTTCGAACTTCTTCTTTTCTCAAATTCAGATTTAACATTACTCACAACACTAAAAACCTTAGATAAATTAAAATCGTCATTCAGAGCTTGCTCAAATAAACCCAAATTTTCATCCAAAATACTCAAATATTTATCATCAGTTTCATCTTTTAAATCATCAAAACCATCCTTTAAATTCGAAGAAAAAGAATGCAATCTCTCCAATGCATTTTTCGCCGACTCAACATTTTCTACGGTAAAATTAATAGGGCTGCGATAGTGCGTTTGTAAATAAAACATTCTAATCACTTGAGGATTAAATTTTTCAAAAGCCTCCTTTAAAGTGAAAAAGTTATTCAATGATTTCGACATTTTTTCCTTATCCACAGTTATAAAACCATTGTGCATCCAATAACGGGCAAACTTCCTCTTACCGGGCTCATCAGCGTTATAAAAAGCTCCAACACTCTGCGCCTCCTCACACTCATGATGAGGAAACTTCAAATCTAAACCTCCTCCATGAATATCAAATCTTTCACCCAATGTTTTCCATGACATCGCACTACATTCTATGTGCCAACCCGGCCGACCCTTGCCCCACCTACTATCCCAAGCTATATCATCCGTTTCATCATCTTTTTTAAACTTCCACACCACAAAGTCTTGCGGATTTCTTTTCGCATCCTTCACAGCAATTCTCGCGCCAGACTGCAAGTCGTCCATCACCTGGCCAGACAAACTTCCATAATCAGCAAAAGTTGAAACATCATAATAAACTCCATCACCTTCAATCGTGTAAGTGTGCCCCTTTTTATCTAGCTTTTCAATTAAATCCAACATTGCCTCAATATATTCAGTTGCATGCGGATACTCAGTTGCCGGCTTAACCCCCAAAGCGGCATAATCCTTTTTATACAAAGGTGTAATTTCGTCCGCCAATTGCCTAACGGTAATGCCTCTTTCTTTCGCTCTAGTAATCATTTTATCGTCGATGTCGGTAATGTTCATCACAAATTTCACCTCATAACCAAGATATTCAAAATATTTACGAATTACATCAAAAACCACAGCACTGCGTCCGTGCCCAAGATGACCTCGATCGTAAACTGTTGGTCCACAAACATACATTCTTAAAACACCGTCTTCGGAAACAGGTTTATCAAAAACAACTGGCATTTGACTCGCGCTATCAAAAAACTTCACACTCATACAAAAAAGTTAAGTACAATTTTATTAAACAAAACTCTAAAAATATCAATTCCAATCAGCGCAATAAAATAAGACAAATCCATCATGCCGGCGCGGTGAGGAAGCTTTCGCGCTAGATTTATTACAGGTTCGGTCATGTCGTAAAGTATTTCCTCAATCTTATTGCCTCGTTCACGCCCTTGATTCACCCAGGACAAAATTACTCGTGCCAAAATTGCAAAACTCATTATTCGAGCAAGCAGATTTACAGTGTCTAAAATTGAGTTCCAAAAATTCATAAAAATGGCTAAATACACCGCGCATTCTAGAGTATTAAGCCGTTTTACACAAGCTTGTTCTTTCGTTTGATAATAAAGTTACCACCCAAAATACTAGCAAGTAACAGCCAAATTACACCAGGGCCAGTTTCACCCTGAACAACCGGAGACGAACCAATCACGCCATCATCAACAGGTTGCTGATCAACAGGCTGTTGAGGTTCTTGCGTTTGAGTTTGAAAAGGTATCGCACTAACAATCGCACTTTTTTGGGAACCCTCATTACCTTTTTCATCAATAGCAGTCATGCTAAAAAAGAATTCTCTACCATTAGCCAGTTTTGGAATATACCAAGTTAAAGCATCTGTACTGGTGTCGACTACTTGATTCAATACATCTGGAGATTCACCATAGTAAATTCTGTAGTTTGTAATAGGCCGAGCAGATTGAGGTTTTTCCCACATCAAAGTAACTCGAGAATTAGAAGGATAAGCTTCAATTCTAGGGATTTGTGCGACAAACTCACCACTCTCATCGCCAACTACAATTTGGGCAACAGCTTCATTTTCTGTTTGATTACCCAAACTATCAACCAACATTAAAGATAAAGCATAAGAACCAAACTCCTGAGGAGCCTTAACAATAGCCTTATAAGTATTGGCCTTGCCATCTACGGGTTGCATCTCTGTTGTGTCTCCTTGAAATTTAATTACCACTTGTGAAAGTGCTTCCTCGGCAACAAACTCCACATTTACATCTTGACCAGGGTTGGCCCCCGATGCAGGACTCACAGTAACATTTTTAACTGTAGGGCCAGAAACATCAATTACTACATTCACATCATCTGATACACTTAAAATTTCGCCACTGTTACTTACAGAAACTGCATACAAAGTGTGCTTGCCTTCATATAAAGCAGGCGTTGTATAAGAAAATTTCCCCTGAATATCTGTATTTACAGAAGCAATTTCCTTATCGTTATCATAAATTTTAACGGCTAAACCAGGACTAGATTTACCTTGAATCACTTGTGAAGCCACACTATAAGTTCCACTTTTTGGCTCTGTTATTTCAATTTTACCGTCCGAAGCACCGTGAAACAAAGAACTACTTTCGCCACTGCCAACAACAACAAGCTGCTCTGTTAGCATATCCGGATTATCCACATCCTGTGCAACCAATTTATAAGTTCCTTCTTTTTGAAATTGCAAACTTAAAGAAAAAACATGCGATCCTTGATCTGTATTTTTGAAAGTATAATCAACTGGCAAAATTACATCGCCAATTTGCGCACCAGGAACAGAAAAATGCACTGAGCCGTCATAAAAAAGATCTTTTTGATTATTGCTATCCTGCACTTCAAGCGTGAAATTAAACGGCTCTCCAGCTTTAACCTGAGCAGGGAAATTAGGGAAAATATACTTTAACCCATCTTCACTAAGTGTATAAACCAACTCATCGTCACCACCAAATGCCACAAGTGAGCTATCTCCGCTCACCTCCAACCCAATATTCTCAGCAATCATTTTACCCATGGTAGAGTCGTACACATACAGACTTGTCATACCTGGTTCAATTGAAGAAAGTTCAAAATCAACAATACCCAATTCGTTTGAATAGTTATTATTTCCAACAACCGAAACAAAATCCGACTTTCTTTGCGAAAATAATTGTAATTGATGGTAGGGGATTGGATTTAAATACTTATCAAATACGCCAATTGAAATTGAAGCTTTGTCTTTACCATTTGATGCAATCACGCCTTTATCAGTTTCAAAACTAACTTTACTCAAATCTACATCTTGAGGGTAAACTTCAAATTTAGTGAATGGGCCCGCAAGCGAATCCTTGCTAGACTTTACCGAAACACGATATTCACCAGATTTAGTAAGATATTTACCTTCCAAATTATACTCAGCCACACCAGCCGCATCGGCCGAAGTTGTAATAAGCACAGTAGCACCATCACTTCTAACAACTTCCAAATACACAGTTTGATTAGGCTTTAATTTTGGCACAGAAAAAGTTGAATCCATTCCAGCAATAGTATCTTCTGCATAAGCTTTAACCACTGTAGCTGCATCACTTACAGGTGTTAACGGAATGGCACTCAGCAACAAAACAATTATAATTACCACAACTACCAATATTTGTAGGGTCTTCTTCATTTTTGTTTTTATTTATCTACTTATTTTACCCTAAAACAGCCAAAAAGACAAGGGTTTACACATAAGCCAACCCATATTAATATCTATATAATATAACCTTTGCAAATGGAAACAGTTAAAAAAATTTGGAAAAACGGCAAGTTAGAAAACTGGGAAGATTGCAAAGTACATGTATTAACCCACGCATTACACTACGGATCGGCAGCCTTTGAAGGAATTCGCTTCTATAACACACCCAAAGGACCAGCAATTTTTTTGCTAAAAGAGCATATTAAAAGATTGTTTGAATCTGCTAAAGCAATTGAAATGAAGATCCCATACACACAAAAACAGCTTTGCGATGCGGTTGTTGCCACGGTAAAAATCAATAAAATCAAATCAGGTTACATTAGACCGATAACCTTTTACGGGTACGGCAAAATGGGGCTGAACCCTATTGGAGCACCAGTTGAAGTAGTAATTGCCATATGGCCTTGGGGCTCATACTTAGGCGAAGAAAGCATTAAAGTAAAAACATCATCATATATTCGCCTTCATCCAAAATCGCTTAACACAGAGGCAAAAATAGCAGGGCATTACATCAATTCAATTATGGCGAGCCTTGAAGCCAAAAAAGCAAACTGCCACGAAGCCCTTTTATTAGACCACAAAGGCAATGTTGCCGAAGGGCCAGGTGAAAACATTTTTATGGTCAAAAGGGGCAAGTTATACACGCCAAAACTAGGCAACATTTTAGCTGGTTTAACGCGAAAAGTTGTTATGCAATTAGCAAAAGACCTTAAAATTCCAGTTGCTGAAAAAGTTATTAGCTTAAAGGATGTAAAAAAAGCGGACGAAGCCTTTTTTACAGGCACCGCAGCCGAAGTAACACCAATTGGCTACATAGACGGCAAAGCAATTAAAAAAGCTCAAATAGGGCCATTTACAGCAAAATTGCAAACTCTCTATAATAGAATTGTAAAAGGTGAAGAACTAAAATACAAAAATTGGCTAACCTATGTTAAATAATTAGCATTCCGTCACCAAAGCTAAAAAACTTATAGCCGTGTTTTTTGGCTTCTTCATAGGCTTCGAAAATAAAATCCTTGCCTGCGAACGAAGACACCAACATTAGCAAAGTACTTTTTGGTAAGTGGAAATTAGTAATTAAAGCATCAACACACTTCCATTTATATCCAGGATAGATAAAAATGTCTGTTTCACCAGTGCCAGACTTAAATGCACCGTCCTTAAAATTACTCTCAAGCACCCTCACCGAAGTTGTGCCAACAGCCACAATACGCTTTTTGTTAGTTACAGCTGAAGACAAAATTTGCGCTTCGGGAAAACCAAAATCAAAGAACTCACTATGCATTTTATGTTCTTTATAATTTTCTGTTTTGACCGGCATAAAAGTTCCGCGATTCACATGCAAAAGCACCTCAACCAAATCAACACCCTTCTTACTTAAGTTAGAAAGTAACTTTTCCGTAAAATGTAAACCGGCGGTAGGTGCAGCCACACTGCCAAATCTACGCGCATAAACTGTTTGATAATCCTCCATATTAGAGGTGGAATGTTTAATGTATGGCGGAAGCGGAGTTTGGCCAACTGCAAAAATATCAGCATTTAGAGCGGGCTCGCCACCCTTAAGAGTAAAATCAATAATACGACTGCCATCAGCCAAAACATTCCTAACATACACCCTCAAATTATCATTGATTTTCGCCCTAAAGCCTTCCTTAAAAACTTTCCCCGGCTTAACCAAACACTCAAAGCCCTTATCATCAAATCGACGCAACAAAAACACCTCAACTTCTTTTTTCTCGAATTCAAAACTAATACGCGCCGGAATAACCTTAGAGTTATTCACAACCAAAACATCATTCTCATCCAACAATCGTGGCAAATCATAAAAATGCTTATGAGTGATTGTTTTATCCTTGCGGTTTAGCACCATTAATTTTGCAGCATCACGCGGAGAACAAGGGTTTTGAGCAATAAAGCTCTCCGGCAGTTCAAAATCAAAGTCACTTAAAGTATATTTTTTTACCAATTTGTAGATTTAGAGGTTGAAGCAGAGCTTACCTCATCATCGGTGCGCTGTAAAACCATTAAGGTAATATCATCTTCTTGGTTTGCAGACCCAACAAACTGTGCAAAATCATTGGCAATATTCTTATGAATGTCGCTCACACTGTACTGTACGGCAAACTGAGTAAATTTGGTTTTTAGCCGTTCAACACCATACATTTCACCAGCCACATTGCGACCCTCAACAATTCCATCCGTAAATAAAAGCAAGAAATCACCGTTATCAAGCTGCAAATCCAGTTCTTTAACCAGTTTTGAATTGTCTGGCACCATGCCAAGAGCAATACCTCCAGCCTGAATTTGCTCACAAGCACCAGTTTGTTTACGGTAAACCATTAAATATTCATGGCCAGCGCCCACATAGGTAAGTTTTTTATTGGCGTTATCCCAACACAACATAATCATTGTCATAAACATTGTAGAGCTAATATGTTGCTTCAAATGTTTATTTGTTTGCACAACAATGTCGTAGGCCGAATCGAAACTTTCGCTAAACACACGCATTAAAGCATGCACCATTGTCATTACCAACGCAGCAGGAACACCATGCCCCGTAACATCACCTACATACAAAAAGGTTCTATCGCCTTTCTTAATAAAATCAAAGCTGTCGCCGCCGGTTTCGGCAGCAGAACGAGTTTTAATTTCAATACTTAAACCACTAATTTCAGGATTAGACTTTGGCAAAATATTATTCTGAATTTCGGCCGCCAAGCCAAGTTCGCCCGATAAACGTTTTTCTTCAACAATATTTCCAGAAATCTTTTGTAAATTAGAAGTAACTTCATTAAAAAACTTAGACATCACGCCAATTTCATCAACACGAGTGGTAAATATGCGCTTATATTTTCGACCAGTTAGCAAACACTCAACCTCGTGCAAAATACTCCGCATAGGTCTCAAAAATGAAGCATAAACTGCCATCCAAAACAAAACCACAAAGGCACCCAGTACACCAATAAAAACCTTAAAGCTAATTGAAACAACTTCAAAATCATTAAGCACATAACCCGTAGCACCCAATAAGGCTCCAAAAAGTAAAAAATAAAGAGCAAGTTTCCACAAAAGGCTTTTTCTAATTAACATTTTGAATAGTTATGTTTTAAATTCTCCTCGACCATATCTAGTATATCACGCCCTTGTTCGTATTCATCAACAACATCAAATAATTCTCTAAGTTTGGCAACAGAATCATCAATCACATTCTTTTTACTAACCTTGGCAACATCAGAAATATTCAATAGAGCACTCTTAATTTGTGCGTTTAAAGTTTTAACAAGTAAGTTACGAAACTTAATTGGCAAAGTATCCAAATTTTCCTTTAAAAGCATTGATAACTCCTTGCCACCAAACAGCACAGTACCAACAAGAATATTTAAACTAGGTTCATAATTTGTACGACCCAAGCACAATGCAGCACAAAACTGTACAGTTTGATTGCTACTATTTAGTAAACTAGTTAAAGCAACTTCAAAATGAGCAGATGCTTTGGGGTTAGAAAGCAAAAGCGCTTTTAATGCATTCAACTTAAGAGTATTTGATTTTCCTGTTAATGCACTAGAAATAGATGCATTCAATTTGTCATTCGGAGAATCCGGAAAATCCCAAGACAACAAAATAACCTGAAATCTAATTAAGGGATTTTTATGTTTTGCATAGGTTTTAAAATAATGAAGAAGTGCCACATCATCAAAACCCCTACATAAAGAAATAGCACCAGAGACAACTTCAGGCACCTTGCTCTTTTTTACAAC
>JBGAUX010000002.1:0-71522 GCA_044228405.1 Candidatus Altimarinota bacterium
GCACTGGGTAATATTGCAACTGCTCAGGTAGGCGAAACTGAAGCTCGAGAAAAAACATTGAGTGCAATCCACGCATTTTGCACTGGGTAGTATTGCAACTGCTCAGGTAGGCGAAACTGAAGCTCGAGAAAAAACATTGAGTGCAATCCGCGCATTATATACAGCGCAAAAGAAATCATAAAGGGAGCTATGGATTTCGAGCCCTCTTTCATTTCCAAAAGCAAAAGAGAGGGGAAAGATATGCGTCTAAGAAATCATAAAGGGAGCTACTGATTTCTTATCGCATACTCCTACATTTCCAAAGCAAGGTGGAGGGGAAGAATTGAGGTATGAGAAATCATAAAGAGAGCTACTGATTTCGAGTGCCTCATTCTTCCCCTCCACCTTTTCTCCCCCACCTTGACTTTGCCCTTTAAATACCTATAATAACCAAGCTTTTTTTGAGTACACAAAGAAGTAAACAAATTTAATTATTTATTATGGCCGACCTCAAACATTTAAGAAATATTGGAATTATTGCGCATATTGATGCGGGAAAAACAACTTGTACCGAGCGTGTACTTTTTTACACAGGAAGAACTTACAAGATTGGTGAGGTGCATGAAGGTGGAGCAACTATGGATTGGATGGAACAAGAAAAAGAAAGAGGTATTACAATTACATCAGCCGCTACAACAGCAAGCTGGAAGCCAACACACGACGACGAAACAACATACAGAATCAACATTATCGATACTCCAGGTCACGTAGATTTTACAGTAGAAGTAGAACGATCACTTCGTGTATTAGATGGTGGTGTAGCCGTTTTTGACGGATCACAAGGTGTAGAACCACAATCAGAAACTGTTTGGCATCAAGCGGAAAAATATAAAGTTCCAAGAATCGCTTTCGTAAACAAAATGGACAAGGTTGGTGCAGACTTTTATATGAGTCTTGCTTCAATTCACGAAAGACTTTCTCCAAACGCAGCCGCAATTCAATTACCAATCGGTTTTGAAAATACTTTTAGCGGTGTAGTGGATTTAGTAGAAATGAAAGCTTACACATTCGAAGGTAAAATGGGTGACGAAGTAAAAGAAATCCCTGTACCAGAAGATTTAAAAGATAAAGCTGTTGAATACCGAAACATTCTAATTGAAAAAGTTTCCGAAGTATCAGATTCAATCATGGAAAAATTTCTTGAAGGTCAAGAAGTAAGTGTTGAAGAGCTACGAAAAGGTATTCGTGAAGGTGTAATTGCGAACAAATTCTACCCAGTTATGTGTGGAACTGCCTTGCAAAATAAGGGTGTTCAATTAGTTTTGGATGCTGTTTGTTGGTATTTACCATCTCCTTTCGATTTACCAGCTGTTAAAGGTACAAACCCAAACACAGGTGAAGAAATCGAAAGAAAACTAACAGTAGAAGAACCTTTTTCTGCTCTAGCGTTTAAAGTTGCTACTGATCCATTTGTAGGTAGATTAACTTTCTTCCGTGTTTACTCAGGTAAACTTACATCTGGTAGTTATGTATACAATTCTTCAACCGACGAAAAAGAAAGAATTGGTCGTTTATTACAAATGCACGCCAACTCTCGTGAAGAAATTAAAGAAGTAAATGCTGGTGATATTGCTGCTGCTGTAGGTTTAAAATCAACAACAACAGGAAACACACTTTGTGATGAAGACAAAGTTATTCTTCTTGAATCAATTGATTTCCCAGAACCAGTAATCTCAATTGCCATTGAACCTAAAACTAAGGCGGATCAAGAAAAAATGGGTATCGCTTTGCAAAAACTTGCCGAAGAAGATCCTACTTTCCGTGTTAAGAGTGATGAAGAAACTAGTCAAACAATCATTTCTGGTATGGGTGAATTGCATTTGGATATCATTGTTGACCGTATGAGAAGAGAATTTAAAGTTGAAGCAAACATTGGACAACCTCAAGTTGCTTACCGTGAAACTATTCAAACTGAGACTGAAATGGAAGAGAAGTATGTTAAACAAACTGGTGGTCGTGGTCAATTTGCACATGTTTGGATTAAAATTACACCTCTCGAACCAGGCGAAGGTTTCAAATTTGTTGATAAAATCGTTGGAGGTAAAATTCCAAAAGAGTTTATTCCAAGTGTAAGTAAAGGTTGTGAAAGCGCAATGGGCCAAGGTGTTTTAGCTGGCTACCCAATGGTGGATATTCAAGTAGAACTATTTGATGGTTCTTACCATGATGTGGATTCATCTACTTGGGCTTTTGAATCGGCAGCTTCAATCGCATTTAAAAATGCTTGTCGTAAGGCAAACCCTGTTTTATTAGAACCAGTAATGGATGTAGAAGTAACAGTGCCAGAACAGTTCTTTGGAGATGTAATGGGCAACTTAAGTTCTCGTCGTGGACAAATTAGAGAATCAGGCGACCGAGGTGCAGTTAAGTTTATTAAATCATTTGTTCCCCTTTCAGAAATGTTTGGTTACGCTACCGATTTAAGATCTATGACACAAGGTAGAGCAAACTATTCTATGCAGTTTGCACATTACGAAAAAGTACCTGGAAACATCGCTAATAAAATTAGAGAGGAAAAGGGAATAACAGCCTAAATTTTTCCTTGCAATTAAAAAACATTTTGGGTAGTATCCTTAAGCTTTTAAGGAGAAACCCTTAAAAAAGCAATTAATAATTATAAATTTAACATCTATCCCATGGCAGAAGGAGTATTTGACCGCAGTAAGGTCCATGTCAATGTAGGTACTATTGGCCACGTTGATCACGGTAAAACAACATTGAGTGCAGCTATTACAAATGTAGCAGCAGCAAAATTCGGAGGAAACAACAAAGCAGTTGCATTTGATCAAATCGACAACGCACCTGAAGAAAAAGAAAGAGGTATTACAATCGCTACTTCTCATCAAGAGTATGAAACAGATAAAAGACATTACGCTCATGTGGATTGTCCAGGACATGCCGATTATGTTAAGAACATGATCACTGGTGCTGCTCAAATGGATGGTGCTATCTTGGTAGTTTCTGCTGCAGACGGACCTATGCCACAAACTCGTGAACATATCCTATTGGCTAAACAGGTTAATGTACCTTACATCGTTGTATTCATGAACAAAATGGATATGGCTGATCCTGAAATTGCTGAACTTTCAGAAATGGAAATTCGTGATTTATTAAACAAATATGGATTCCCTGGTGACGACACTCCAATTATTAAAGGATCTGCTTTGAAGGCTTTGGAAAATCCATCTGGCCCAGACGCAGAACCAGTTGTTGAACTTTTGAACACACTAGACGCATACATTCCAGATCCTACTCGTGATCTAGACAAACCACTTTTGATGCCAGTTGAAGACGTATTCTCAATTAAAGGTCGTGGTACAGTTGCTACAGGTCGTATCGAACAAGGTGTAGTTAACATCAATGATGAAATTGAAATCGTAGGTATTAAAGATACAAGAAAAGTAATTGTTACTGGTGTTGAAATGTTCCGAAAAACTTTGGACAGAGGTCAAGCTGGTGATAATGTAGGTATCTTGATGCGTGGTATTGAAAGAGAAGAAATTGAAAGAGGACAAGTAATTGCTAAACCTGGTTCAATCACTCCACATAGTGAATTCGAAGCTGAAGTTTATATCCTTACTAAAGATGAAGGTGGTCGACATACTCCATTCTTTAAAGGTTACAAACCTCAATTTTACATCCGAACAACTGATGTAACTGGAGAAGTAATTCTTCCAGATGGTGTAGAAATGATCATGCCTGGTGATAACATCAAAATGAATGTTGTACTTGGTTCTTCTATCGCTCTTGCAGAACAAACTCGCTTCGCTATCCGTGAAGGAGGCCGAACAGTTGGTGCAGGTGTTGTAACTAAGATCCTTAAATAACACCCTGCGGATCGCGCACCCCGTGTGCACCGCAAAACAACCATAGCTATCAAAGCCCGCCTTCGGCGGGCTTTTTGTTTGCCAAAATTTATTTGCCACAGCAACATTAATTATGATAAAT
Organism: Candidatus Altimarinota bacterium; assembly: GCA_044228405.1. Taxonomy (GTDB): domain Bacteria; phylum Patescibacteriota; class Gracilibacteria; order UBA1369; family JBGAUX01; genus JBGAUX01. Next base: position 3,988 of record JBGAUX010000002.1, read on the forward strand.
TGCCCTCTTTTTAAAGCAAATCATAAGGCCATGAAATTTCTTAGTGGAACCACATTCACGGACGCAAGAGCTGAAAATATAGGAGCTACTACTAGTATTTTTAAACTACGAGAACCTTGGTCTAACCAAACTGTCCTTGATTGTATAAAGTCTCCATATCCCCATCCTGCCGGTAGTGTTAGGGAACAAATTCAACAATGCTTACGAGTTCATAATATGGTGGTGGGACAATGCCCAGAGATTATACAAATAAGGAGTTTACTAAAAAGAGTTAATCCCACTTACTCCGGCCCAACAAATGGTCTACTAAGCAGATTTGAGGTTAAACCTCATTATGACGGTGCCCACGTGTTTCTAAATATGTCACAACCTCGGTCGACGCCCACCACAACAATGCATCCCCTAGTATACATTATTGGCCTGCTGGACATTTTCGACGATTTTATCATACCAAACTTTCCCACGGCAAAGACACGGTTGTTAGCATGGCGGACTAAATCTATGGAAGCCGTAAATAATACTAAAAGCACAAAAAAAGACTTCGCCAAGATTGTTAAAGATTTTATATACATAACAAACGACCTAGTCACTGAAGATTATATTATTGAGCTTCGTCAACGGCTTTCACAAAGTCACCAAAAGCTTTTTGGCATCAAACAAGGTACATTACTTGAGCAAAGTTGCTACTGGCAAACCGACACACAATTTGCCATTATTAGCGAGCATAGCCTGCACTACATGGGAGAAGTCATTACTCGTGAAGCCTTGCAAGTTCACAATCCCTCTCACTACGCAACTTTTTAATAAATCTCTTTGAGGTAGCAGTCTTCACAATAAACGGTTTTTGCGCGTTCGGGAGAATAAGCTGTAGAAATTGGTTTTTGGCAGTTGCCACAATTGCGTGACCCAAATTTATAAGGTGTCTTAAGATGCGTTCTGCGGATGTGTCTTTCGTCGGGATGCAAATGCGGTAAAGGAATACCAAGCTTTTTATAAAACACTAATTCTGCAGGCGTCGTTTTAAAGCTTCGTCCACTTTTTTCGCAAACCAATGCGTCGTTAGGCGCCAAGCCCACACCTTGGGCGGCCGTAGCACCTTGGGCAACCGCAGACTTATTTACAGCTTCATACCATTTATAACCCTTTTTCAAAGCTTCTTCCTTAGTAAGCGGAAAATAATCTTGAGCCAAAGTTTGATTATAGCCGAAAAATGAAGTATCAGCAGGTGGAAACTCGCCCCACTCCCCTTTTTGCTTCATGAATTCAATAATTTTAGGCACCAAAGCAAAATACTCCTCCTTTGTATACTGCTTATTCAAAATACAATATTGAGAGTTTCGCAAGCCGGTGCAACCAAAACAATCCTTTGAGCTAAAAGTAACATTACAATAAAACAGGTTTGCCGAGCCATCTACAGCAATATGAGAAAAATAAATAGCATTGGCATTTTGACCGCTTGCCAGACTCTCATAAATTAATTCGGCATTTTCGCCACAATAAGTGCAATCCAACGCATCCTTCAAATTTGGAAAAGAATTCAAAACATAGCAACAATCTTCCGTACCGGGCGAAATCATATAGCAAGCGGTACAATTTTTAGCTCCATTTATATAATCACCTGTGCAATTTTCAGCACTAATATTGTGAAACTGAGGCTTAATTTGTTCAAAACTCATCAATCGCCACTTATTCCACAAGTCAGCTACAGTTTGATAATCATTTAAATCAATCTCAGACATCAATTTTTCATATTCCTCCTTACTATATTGCTTATTCATAAAACAATATTGCTTTCCTCTCAAATTCCAACTCATAAAACAATCACTACAATTTGAGCAATCCTCCAAAAAAGCCGAATCCCTACAATTCTTGCTGTGGAGCGAATATTTAAGATTATATGAATCGCTGCATTCCACACACTCATAACAAAGTTCGCAGTTCAAAACAAAATAACAATCAACACAATCTTTTGAATTTTGCGCATTATAGCAATATAAACTGTCTTCCAAATAATTACCGGCAAAACACAAATAACAATTTTTGTTATCAGCATTATAGTTTGTGTAAAGACTATTCTCAGAGTTCAGAGTCATAACGTGGGGCATAGGCGCCCGAGCCAACAAATCTTTATACTGGTCAAAAAAACCTCTATTAAAATCAAAATCCACCCCATACTCTTTTGCATCCCAATCATCGGCCCACCACAAATCCTTATGCCAAACCGTCGCTTCGGTCTCGGGGTTAAACATAGAAATCAACTTTTGCCCGCTTTTATCGCAAACTCTTTCGTACAAATTACGATCATTTCTCCACATCATCCTGCGTTGCATCCTACAATTAAAACACAAAGTTGGCGAAGGCAACTCATACTTTTTCCCACCAATAACCGGCGCCAACTTCGCCCTCAAAGCCAATTCCTCCGGCCGAGAACCAATTACACCCTTACAACTTAAACAAGCTTGTGAATTCATACATGCACTATAATACGTGATGCGTACTCAAACAAGTAACAGTAAAAGAGAGGGGAAAGATATGCGTCTAAGAAATCATAAAGGGAGCTACTGATTTCGCGCCCTCTTTCATTTCCCCAAGCAAGGGGGGAGGGGGAGAATGTGGGATAGCGGAATCATAAAGGGAGCTACTGATTCCGATACCCACATCTCCCCCCCTTGACTTTCCCATTCAAAACCCTTATAAATTCCATACAAAATTTATTTCCTGCTTTTAGGAAGTAACCCGCCGCACCTTTATAGGACGGCAGGACAGCCCGGAAAATTATTTTTCATTCAAGGTCAAATTACACGACCCGGGCAAATTAACCCGGTATTTTTTTAATTTAACAAATATGTCTCAAAAAATTCGCATCAAAATACACGCTTTCGATCATAAAGTTATCGACGAAACCGCTAAAATGATTATCGATACAGCAGAAAGAACAGGTGCAATGGTAGCAGGTCCAATTCCTTTGCCAACGCATATTAAAAAAGTAACTGTTAACAGATCTACTTTTGTACACAAAGATGCGCGTGACCAATTTGAGATTAGAACACACAAAAGATTAATTGATATTACCGAGTGTAATCCAAAAACTATCGACTCTCTATCCAACCTAAATTTACCGGCTGGTGTAGATATCGAAATCAAAATGTTAACTAACTAATAAACCTTAAAATAAAAGGATATTTTTCCTTGACTGAGCACAATCGCTTCACTATACTAACGCGGCATCTAATCGATGTATGTTACAAAACCCAAGTGGGTAAGCCGATTATCTCCTTGGAAAACTATAAGTAACCTCTACAATATATGAACGGTGGAATTCTCGGCAAAAAATTAGGCATGACCCGCATCATTCAAGATGATGGCCGCGTGATCCCGATAACTGTTGTACAGTGCAATCCTAATACGATTACACAGGTAAAAACAGCAGAAAATGACGGATATCCGGCGATAGTCCTCGGCTTTGACGAGTACTCAAAACCAGGGAAGTGCAAGAAGTTTAAACACGTAAGAGAGGTTCGTATTAGTAAGCTAGGCGAACATGAAAAAGGAGGACAAGTTACAGTAGAAATTTTTGAAGAAGGTGAAAAAGTAAGAATATCTGGAACCACTAAAGGTAAAGGTTTCCAAGGTAGTATTAAAAGACATAATTTCTCAAGAGGACCAGAAACTCACGGATCACATCACCACAGAGAACCAGGTTCTATTGGTGCTTGTGCGGCTCCAGGTAGAGTTGCAAAAGGTAAAAAGATGGCAGGACGAATGGGTGGAGACAAAATGAGTTTAAGAGAGGTTGAAGTTATATATAAAGATATTGAAAAAAATCTTCTAGGTATTAAAGGACCATTACCTGGAGCAATAAACAGCTTAGTACTTATTAATAAGAAATAATTAAAAAAAGATGAAAGTAGAACTCTACAATCAAAAAGGTGAAAAGGCTGGAACAGTTGATTTAAATGTTGATATTTTTGACATCGAATTCAATAAAGATTTAGTGCACCAAGCTCATACAAGACAAATGGCTAACGCTAGATTGGCTTTAGCTCATACTAAAACTAGACATTTCGTTAACAGATCTACAAAGAAACCTTTTAGACAAAAAGGTACTGGTAACGCTCGTCAAGGTTCTACAAAGTCTGCCCAAATGAGAGGTGGAGGTATTATTTTTGGTCCTTCTAATGAAAGAAATTTCAAACAAGATATGCCAAAGAAACAACGAAGAAAGGCTTTATTCTGTGCATTATCAGAAAAAGCACGCAGTGAACAAATTATAGCGTTAGAAAATTATTCAGAGGATTCAAAGAAAACTAAAGATTTTACAGCATTAATGAGTAAATTACCTGTTAAGAGAAATCTATTAGTGGTTATGGACCAACACAACGACGGTTTAGAGTTATCAGCAAGAAATCTTCCTACGGTTAAAACGATTTTGGTGAACTACCTAAACATTTCAGATTTGATCAAGTACGAAAAAGTTCTCTTTCTTAAAGAGGCTTTTTCTAAATTGGAAGAAGTATTTTTAAAAAAATAAATTAGAATGGATATTTTAAATACAATTATTGAGCCTATCGTTACAGAAAAAACTGCTGAACTGCAGAAGAATCTGCAATACACCTTTAAGGTGGGAAGAAAGGCAAATAAAACAGATATTAAGAGATTATTTGAGATGATGTACCAAGTTAAAGTTGATAAAGTTCATGTAATGGTTACTCCTGGAAAAGTTAGACAATTAAAAGGGAGTCGCATTCACACCAAAAGGGCAACTATTAAAAAGGCTATTATCACTTTAAAAAAAGGAGAGAAAGCTGTAGATCTAAATAAATTAAAGCTTACTAGCACTAAATAAACATGGCGTTAAAAGTATACAAACCAACTACAAACGGCAGACGAGGAATGACATCCTCTACTTTCGATGAAATAACAACCAACAAACCTGAAAAATCTCTATTAAGAGTAAAAATGAGAGGATCTGGTCGTAATTCACAAGGTAAAATCACTGTTAGACATCGTGGAGGAGGTGTAGCTAGAAAATATAGAGTAGTTGATTTCAAACAAACTGAAAAAATCGATATTCCAGCTAAAGTTGCAACTATCGAATACGATCCAAATAGAACTGCATATATTATTTTGGCTCAATACGCGGATGGAGAAAAAAGATACCACATTGCACCACAAAACATTAAAGTTGGTGATAACATTATCACAAGCAAATCAGCAAAAATCGAAGTAGGAAACCGTATGATGATTAAACACATCCCGGTTGGATATAACATCTACAATGTAGAATTAACAGAAGGCAAAGGAGGACAAATCGTGCGTTCAGCCGGCTCATCTGCAAAACTAGTATCCCTAGAAACAGAAAGAGCACAAATACAATTACCATCAGGAGAAGTTCGTTTTATTAGCCAAAAATGTTACGCTACTATCGGAATCGTTAGTAACCCGGAACAAATCAATATTAATGTTGGTAAAGCGGGTAGAACCAGATGGAAAGGTAGAAGACCGCAAGTAAGAGGTAAAGTTATGAATCCAGTAGACCATCCGCATGGAGGTGGTGAAGGTAATCAGTCAATTGGTTTGAAATATCCAAAAACGCCTTGGGGAATGCCGGCATTGGGTGTAAAAACTAGAAACAAGAGAAAATACAGTCAAAAATGGATTATCAAAAGACGTAAAAAATAATTTCTAACTAACCAATAAGATGGCAAGAAGCTCAAAAAAAGGGCCATTCGTAGATCCGAGAATCATGAAGAAGGTGGTGAATATGAGTGCGAGTGATAAAAAACCTATCAAAACATGGTCAAGATCATGTGTTATAGCACCAGAGTTTGTAGGACACACGTTCCTAGTTCACAACGGTAAAGAACATATTCCTGTATCAGTAAACGAAAATATGGTAGGACATAGATTAGGAGAATTCTCCCCTACTAGAAAGTTCCGTGGTCATGGAGGAAAACTGGCCAAGTCACAAGGTTAAACTAAAAAATTAAATTCACGATGAAATCAATACTTAGATATAGCAGAATCTCACCTAAAAAAGCCAACTTAGTTGCTGGCATGGTGCGTAATATGGAAGTTAGAAAAGCTTTAGACACTCTAAAGTTTACCCCTAAAAAAGGTGCTGACATTCTATATAAAGTAGTAGCATCAGCTAACGCAAATGCTCAAAACAATTTTAAGCAAAAAGAAGAACATTTGTTTGTAGAAGAGATTATCGTAACAAAAGGACCTACACTAAAGAGACATGTTCCTGTATCTAGGGGCCGTGCACACCCAATTCTTAAGAGAACTTCGCACATTACAGTTAAACTGGGAATACACGTTGCACACGGCACAGGAAGAGCTAAAAAAGAAGATAAAGATGATTCAACCGAAGAAACTACTGAAAAAAAGGCGACAACTGCCAAGAAGGCAGCAACTAAAAAGGTAACTGTAAAAAAAGCTAAATCTACAACTAAAAAGTAATATGGGACAAAAAGTAAATCCAATTGGGTTACGTACAGGCATTATCAGAACTTGGAATTCTAAATGGTTTGCTAAAAAGAATAAATTCGGCGATCTATTACACCAAGATTTGGCTGTTGAGAAAATGATCATGAAAAAACTGCATGATGCATCTATCTCTCACATTGAAATTCAAAGAACAACTAACCAAGTTGGTATCAATATTTTCACAGCTAAACCAGGAGTTATCATTGGTAGATCTGGTACAACAATCGAAGCTTTAAAAGCTGATCTTGAAAAACAATTCAAAGACAAATTCAACATTAATATTAAAGAGATTAAAAAACCTGCTTTAAATGCAAATTTATTGGCAGAAAACATTGCAAGACAAATTGAAAAGAGAGTTTCGTATCGTAGAGCAGCTAAAGTAGCTTTAGAAAAAACTATGGAAGCAGGAGCGCTTGGAGTAAAGATATTCGTGACTGGAAGATTGAATGGTGTAGAAATTGCTCGTAGTGAATATTTTTCTAAAGGAACTGTGCCTTTGCACACATTCCGTGCAGATATCGACTACGCATCAACACCAGCAATGACAACTTACGGAGCAATCGGTGTAAAAGTATGGATATATAAAGGATTAGTTTTCAAAAAGGCTCATTCAGAAATCGAAGATCAAGCTTAATTAATATAAAATGCTAGTACCAAGAAAAGTAAAACACAGGAAAGTATTTAGAGGCCGAAGTGCCCTAAAAGGCAAGGCTACAAGAGGTAGCAGAATTGCTTTTGGAACTTTTGCACTTAAAGCTATGACAGCTGGTGAATTGACATCAAGACAAATTGAAGCCGCAAGACGAGCAATGACTCGATATGTAAAAAGAGGTGGTAAAATTTGGATTAGAGTGTTCCCTCACAAGCCGTTAACAAAGAAAGCAGCTGAAGTACCCATGGGTAGTGGTAAGGGTTCACCTGATATCTTTGTAGCAACAACACTTCCTGGAACAATTTTATTTGAAATGGAAGGAGTAACACCAGAAGTAGCGAAAGAAGCAATGATGTTGGCATCACACAAATTACCTGTTAAATGTAAATTCTTAGATCTAAATAATCTTATCTAGTCATGTTAAAAAAAGAAGAGTTAGCAAAATTAGACCACGGCAAGCTTAATCAAGAAGTGATTAGCTCTAAAAAAACTATGTTTGAAGTTAGATTCAAGGTAAGAGGAGGACAATCTAAGGAGCAACACAAAATTAAAGAGCTAAGAAAGTACATTGCTCAAGTTAAAACAGCTCAAACTGCTCAAAAACTTAAAGAAGCGAAATAATTTAAAAATTAATTTAAAGCACAATGCGTACTAAGAAAGGAATTGTAACTAGCGATAAACAAGATAAAACTGCAGTAGTAACTGTTATAGCTTATAAAGTGCACCCAAAGTACAAAAAGAGATACCAAGTTTCGAAGAAATTTTACGCACACGATGAGACAAACGCAGTAAAAGCTGGAGATACAGTAATTATTAAAGAAACTAAGCCACTCAGTAAGCTTAAAAGATGGGAAGTTATTGAAAACTTAGGTAATTCACAAGAAGCAACTAATTAAAGACCATGATTCAAGTACAAACAATGTTAAAAGTAGCGGATAACACCGGAGCAAAATCTGTTCAATGTATTAAGGTTTTGGGCGGTAGTAAAAGAAGATACGCGAGTATTGGTGACATTATTGTAGTAGCAGTTAAAGAAGCTTCACCAAAAGGTGTTGTTAAAAAGAAAGCCGTAGAAAGAGCGGTAGTTGTAAGATGTAAAAAAGAAATCGGCCGTAAAGACGGTTCATACATAAGATTCGATGAAAACGCAGTAGTGATTATCAATAAAGAATTACAACCAAAAGGAACTCGTGTATTTGGACCAATCGCAAGAGAATTAAGAGAAAGAGGATTCCAAAAAATTATTTCTCAAGCACCTGAAGTATTATAGTAATTTCATTCTAACATGAAGCTTAAAATAGGAGACCAAGTAGTAGTTATAGCAGGCAAAGAAAAGGGTAAAACCGGTAAAATTGCTAGTATCTTGGTAGAAGCAAACAAAGTAGTTATCGAACAATTAAACATTCGAACTAAACACGTTAAAAAAACTGCGAGCAAAGCAGGTGAAAGAATTCAATACGAAGCGCCAATCGCAGCTTCAAATGTAATGATTATTGATCCTGAAACTAAAAAGAGAAGTCGTATTGGTTACAAGAGATTAGAAAATGGTAAAAAGCAAAGAGTTTACAAGAGTTCAAAGAGCGAAATTAAGGACTCAAATATTAAAGTTAAAACTAAGAAAAATGACTAAAGCACCTATGAAATTAAGGGAAAGATACGCTAAGGAGATTGCTCCTAAATTAAAAAAGGATTTAGGTTGTAAGAATTCTAGCGAAGTACCGAAGGTAACAAAAATCACAGTTAATGTTGGTGTTGGTAGCCTTGTAGCTGCAGGCAATAAGGATCTAACCGATGTAATTGAAAATGTACGCATGATTACAGGTCAACAACCAGTTGTTAAAAATGCTAAAAAAGCGATTTCAAATTTCAAACTAAGAGAAGGTATGCCTGTGGGTATTAGTGTTACATTAAGAGGTGAGAGAATGTACGATTTTATCAGCAAGTTGGTGAGTGTAACATTGCCTCGAGTAAGAGACTTTAGAGGAATCACAACAAAGGCATTTGATAAGCAGGGGAATTACTCTCTAGGCTTTCCGGATCATTTGGTTTTCGCTGAAATCAATCCTGATGACATCACAAAAGTGCATGGTATTCAGGTTTGTATAACAACAACAGCAAAAAACGCTCAAGATGGTCACGCTTTATTACGAGAAATGGGATTCCCTTTCCGTGAAGATAGAGCATCTAAGCAATAAACAATTAACAAACTATCATGGCTCGAACCGCACTAGTAGTAAAAACAAATCGAAGATTAAAGAAACGTGAACAAGCGCGTGCCAATGGTGAAAAAGAAAAATTTTCCACACGCACTTACCACAGATGTAGACTATGTGGACGAACAGGTTCTTACATTAAAATGTTCCAACTATGTAGAATTTGTTTCCGTGAACATGCTCAAAATGGAAAAATAATGGGAGTGAAAAAATCTTCTTGGTAATAATAACTATAAATAACATGCACACAGATCCAATAGCAGACCTGCTAACACGAATTAGAAACGCACACATGAGAGGAAGAACTACTGTAGTTATGCCTTACTCAAAGATGAAAGGAGAAATTGTTAAAATTCTTAAAGCTAACAAATTCATTGTTGATTTTGCGGAGAAAAAAGAAACAGCCTTCAAAGAATTGATAGTAACACTAAAAGAAGATAAAGTTGATTTTGCTCTTAAAAGAGTGAGTACACCAGGACAAAGAATTTATATTAAAGCATCTGAAATCAAGAAGGTTAAAAATGGCTTGGGTATTGGAATTATTTCAACTTCACAAGGCGTAATGACAACTAAAGAAGCTAGAGAAAAAGGATTGGGCGGAGAATTAATGTGTGAAATTTCTTAATTAACATAACTTAGATAATATGTCTCGAGTAGGAAAAGTACCGGTAACTATACCAGCCGGCGTAGAAGTAAATATCGACAAAAACAACCTTGTTAGCGTTAAAGGTCCAAAGGGCGAACTACAAGTTCAAATTCACCCAAATATGACTTTAACAATCGCCGACAATCAAATTAAATTCAAAAGAAAATCTGATGAAAAATTTGATAAGGCTCTACATGGTTTATCAAGAAGCTTAACTCAAAATGCCGTACAAGGTGTTACAGAAGGCTTTGAAAAGCAATTAGAAATCATTGGTGTGGGTTACAGAGCAGAAGCAAGTGGAGGAAGAAACATCAAATTAAGTCTAGGTTTTTCTCATCCAGTAGAATACGAAGCGCCAGAAGGAATTACAATCGAAATGGGTGGAGAAAAGAAAAACATGATCATTGTAAAAGGTATAAACAAACAATATGTTGGAGAAGTAGCTGCAAAGATTCGTTCTTTCAGACCACCTGAACCATATAAAGGTAAAGGTATTAAATACACAACAGAGCGTATTGTTAGAAAAGCAGGTAAAGCTGCAGCTAAGTAAACTTAAACACTAATTTTCAAGTAAAATGACTACAAGTACGAAACTTATAAACAGAGAAAAACGACACAAAAGAGTGCGAGCCAAAATCAGTGGCACGGCCCAAAGACCTCGATTATTTGTGTATCGAAGTTTGAATAATAACTACGCACAATTAATCGATGATGTAGCAGGTAAAACTTTACTGAGTGTTTCAGATCTTAAAATGAAAAAAGCAGGCACAAAAGTGGAAATGGCAAAAAAAGTTGGAGAAGAAGTGGCTAAAAAAGCTCAAGATTTGAAAATTACAACTTGTGTTTTCGATAAAAATGGATATAAATATCACGGCAGAGTTAAAGCCATTGCCGACGGAGCCCGTGAAGGTGGCCTACAATTCTAGTATTTAACCTTAAAAAACTGTGAGTAAACCAGCACACAAAAACAACATGCAAGTAAGAGAAGTAAAGGAATTCGATGAAGAAGTGATTCAAATTGATCGTGTAGTCCGCGTTGTTAAAGGTGGTCGCAGATTGAGATTTAGAGCAACAGTAGCTATTGGTAACAGAAGAGGACAAGTTGGTGTAGGAGTTGGAAAATCAAACGAAGTTACAGGTGCTATTCAAAAAGCAATTGCTAAAGCCAAGAAAACTTTAGTAACTGTGCCAATTTATAATGGAACAATCCCCCACGACCTTAAATTTAAGTTTAAGAGTTGTAAATTGTTAGTTATGAGAGCATCACCTGGTACTGGTATTATTGCTGGTGGACCAATTCGTAAAATTGCTCACCTTGCAGGTATCAAAAACATCTTGAGCAAATCAACAGGTTCAAACAATCGTTTAAACATGGCTCAAGCAACTATTGCAGCCTTTAGAAAACTTCAAGAATTACCATGGGCTCAAAAAGATGTAATCCCAAAAGCCGAACCTAAACCACAACCACAAAATAACAGACAAGGACAAAGACACGGCGGTGGTAACAATAGAAACCACGGCGGAAATAACAGAGGTGGACAAGCACCACAAGCTCAAGAGACTCCTGTGGCAACGGCACCAGCCGTAAAAACAGAAGCTAAAGTAGAAGCTCAACCAGCAGTAGCTGTTGAGGAAACAAAATCAGAATAATTTAACAGCAAGATCAAATGTCAGAACTTTTAGATTTAAAACCAAATAAAGGCAGAGTTAAAAAGAGCAAAAGACTCGGTAGAGGTAATGCCTCTGGAAAAGGAACCTACGCTGGTAAAGGTGTAAAAGGTCAAACTGCTAGAAGTGGCGGTAAAAGAAGACCAGGTTTTGAAGGTGGCCAAACACCATTTATTCGAAAAATGCCTAAGTTAAAAGGTTTCCGCAATATCAATCAAGTTACATTTCAAGTAGTAAATGTTTCAGCGCTTAACATCTACGAAGATAATGATGTTGTTGACATTGTTTCACTTTACGACAAAAAACTTATCTCTAGTAATTCTAAGCCAGTAAAAATACTTGGCGATGGTGAATTAACTAAAAAACTTGAAATTAAAGCAGATAAGATTTCTCAGTCTGCTCAAGAAAAAATCACTAAAGCATCTGGATCTTTTCAAGAGTTAATGGTAAAAGTTGAGAAGGTTAAAAAACTTGCAAAAAAGGTGAAGAACCTTCCGAAAAAAGCAAAATAACACTCAACTGTAATGCTGGCTTATCTCCAACAAATCTGGACCTCTAAAGATCTAAGAAAGAAAATACTTTTTACTCTTTTTATTGTAGTTGTTTACAGAATCCTAACTCAAATTAGTATTCCTGGAGCAAATTTAGCTGCAGTTAAACAAATTTTCGACACCAACCAATTTTTAGGAGCATTCAGCGTATTAACAGGTGGTAGTGCAGAAAACTTTTCAATCGTATTAATGGGACTTTCACCTTATATTAATGCGTCAATTATCATTCAATTATTAAGTGTTGTAGTACCAAAATTAGAAACCCTTTCTAAGGAAGGTGATGCTGGCAGAAGAAAATTAAACAGTTACACACGATGGTTAACATTGCCGTTAGCCTTTTTGCAGTCTTACGGAATGATTGTACTTTTAAATTCACAAGCTCAAGGAGTACAAATTGTTGAAGGTATAAACGAAGCAAGTATTATTTTACCTATCATGGTAACAATTACCGCAGGTACATTATTATTAATGTGGCTAGGTGAAATGATAAGTGAAAAAGGTATTGGTAACGGTATTTCAATCATTATCTTTGCAAGTATTATTTCTGGAGTGCCTACAGTATTTGGACAAAGCTTATTTTTAGCGCAAGAAGATTCAGAAAAAATTCTACCATTTGCAGTAATAGTTTTAATGACAATTGCCCTTACTATATTAGTGGTAATAGTTAATGAAGGTGTTAGAAATGTACCAATTACTTACGCTGGGAGAGGTGTAAAAAGCAAAAGTGATCAATCTTCATTGCCTTTAAGAATCAATCAAGCAGGTATGATACCTATTATCTTTGCTATTTCAGTTTTATCTTTTCCACAAGTTTTAGGTAATTTATTATTATCGGCAAAAACGGAATGGGTACGAGCAGTTGGCGAATTTATGTCGACAGCTATTCAACAAAACTCAATAACTTACATGATAACTTATTTCTTGTTAGTGTTTGCTTTTACATATTTTTATGTGAGCATCACCTTCAATCCAGAACAAGTTGCAGAAAACATTCAAAAACGCGGTGGTTATGTGCCAGGTTTAAGGCCAGGTACTCAAACTGCAGAATACTTACAAAAAACTTCAAACCGATTAACATTCTTTGGTGGTGTATTTATAGGCTTCATTGCCGTATCTCCCCTACTTATTCAAGCACTATTCACTAATTTAGATTTTGGTACAATGCCTTTAATCATTAGTGGAGCAGGTATGATTATTATTGTGGGTGTAGTTTTAGACTTAATTAGACAAGTTAACGCACAACTAGTGCTTAACGACTACAGTAGATACTACTAGACCAATTCTCTTAAGATATATTTTCATATGGACGTTGTACTATTTGGCATTCAAGGATCCGGAAAAGGAACACAGGGCCAATACCTTTGCAAAAAATTCAACCTACATTTATTTGAAACAGGTGGCGAATTAAGAAGACTATCTCAAGAAGAAAGTGAGCTTGGTAAAAAAATTAAATCAATTATCGAAGCGGGACACCTTGTGCCAACCGAAGTGGTAATGGAGATTATCGAAAACTTTATGTCTACCCTACCGGCAGGTGCCAATATTTTATTTGATGGCATTCCTCGCAAAGCCGATCAAGCAAAAGCTTTTAACAAATTAATGGCCGATGCAGAAAGAGATTTTATTGGTGTTTTAATTGAAATTCCAAAAGAAGAAGCTTTAAATAGATTATTAGGTCGAAGACTTTGCCCAGTTTGTAAAACAGTTTATCCAAAAGATTACACTGCAAGCGTTTGTGAAAAAGATCAAACCCCGCTCACAACCCGAAGTGACGATAATCCAGAAAGTATAACTAACAGGCTAGAAGCATTTTTTACAGAAACAATGCCTGTAATTGAAACCTACGAAAACAACGAACAAATTATCAAAGTAAATGGGTTACAAGAAATAGAAAAAGTAACCGAAGAATTATTTGAAAAATTAAACGGAATTATTTAATGTTTAGAGCAAAAACACCACAAGAAATAGAAAGCATGCGCAAAGCGGGTAAAGTTTTGGCGACTATTTTGAATGAAGTAACACAAATGGCAAAACCAGGTGTTACACCAAAACAAATTGATGCAAAAGCCGAACAAATGATGAAAGACGCCGGCGTTTTACCTTCATTTAAAGGTTACCATGGCTACCCTGCCGTAACTTGTATTTCCGTTAATGAAGAAGTTGTACACACAATACCTAGTAACCGCGAATTAAAAGACGGCGATTTAGTGAAAATAGATTGTGGAGTTGTTGTAAATAAACTTCATTCCGATGCTGCCAGACAAGTATTGGTTGGCAAAGTGAGCCCAGCGATAGAACATTTTGCTGCGAGCGCAGAGAGAGCACTCTATGCAGGTATCAAAGCAGCCAGAGCCGGCAACACAGTTTATGATATAAGCTCTGCTATTCAAAACTCTGTTCATGCCGATAAATACGAAGTTGTAAGAGAGCTAACTGGCCACGGAATTGGTTATAGTTTGCACGAAGAACCACATATCCCAAATTGCAAAGAATCCTTTACGAAAAAAATTAAGTTAATAGAAGGTATGACAATTGCAATTGAGCCGATTTTAACGATGGGAAAGCCAAAAATAAAAACACTAGCAGATGGTTGGACCATTGTGACAGTGGATAATTCCATTGCTACACAGTCTGAGCACACGATTTTAATTACTAGAAATGAACCAGAGATACTAACAATGTTGTAACACAACATTTACAAAATAAAGCAAGCGGTTTGGGGTAATATGACAAAGTATAACAATTTTCCCCTTGCAACAAGGCAAACGCTTCGCTAAAATCCAATAGCTTTTTTTTAGAAAAGATAGATGTCAAAAGAGGTTATAGAAGTTGTAGGAAGAGTCGTCGAACCATTGCCAAACGGCATGTTTAAAGTAGAAATCGTTGATGACACATTTACTGAAATGCAGGGCAAAATTATCAATGCCCACATCTCGGGGAAAATCAGAATAAATTTTATCCGTATATTGCCGGGAGACAAGGTAACTCTTGAACTCTCCCCTTACGACCTTGAAAAAGGTCGAATTACATTCCGTCATAAAGAACAAAGTCATGAAAGTTAGATCATCAGTAAAAAAAATATGTATTAAATGCCAAGTTATACGACGTCGTCGTGTAGTGAGAGTGATTTGTACAACAGCTAAACATAAACAACGTCAAGGTTAATATTCACTTAAGAATTTAGTATGGCCCGTATTGCAGGAATAAATTTACCAAAAGATAAACGTATAGAAGCCGGACTTACAGCTATATTTGGAATTGGCAGAAACATGAGTCGCCAAATATTAGAAAAGTTAAAGATCGAAAAAGATAAAAAGGTTAAAGATCTTAGCGAAAACGATGTAACAAAATTGCGTGAAGAAATTGGTAAAATCGTAACAGAAGGTGATTTACGCCGAAAAGTTTCACTAGATATTAAAAACTTACAAGATATTGGATGTTACAGAGGTTTAAGACACAAGAAGGGCTTACCTTCAAGAGGTCAAAGAACTAAAACTAACGCTCGTACTAAAAAGGGTAAGAGAAAGACTGTAGCTAATAAAAAGATAGCTACTAAATAATCATTTTAAGTAAATTATATGGCAATTACTAAGTCAAAAGACAAGAAGGGTGCAGCTGCAGCAGTAAAAAAAGCTCGAAGACGAAGTTTGGTTGAAGGACTTGCTTATATTCAAGCGGGACTTAATAACACAATCGTAACCATTACAGACACAAAAGGTGATGTAGTAGCGTGGAGTAGTTCTGGTTCAAGTGGATTTAAAGGAGCTAGAAAAGCTACACCATATGCAGCTCAAATTGCAGCAGAAAATGCAGCAAATAAAGCTAAAGCGTTTGGATTGGAAAAAGTAGATGTTTATGTAAAAGGAGTTGGCAACGGTAGAGATCAAGCAACTCGTGGATTGCACACAGCAGGATTAACAATCACAACTATTACTGATGTAACTCCGGTTCCACATAACGGTTGTAGAAAAAAGAAAGCTCGAAGAGTTTAAACTTAAAAGTATTAATTAACAAAGTATTTAATGTCACGATACAGAGGACCAGTAACCAGGCTTTCGAGAAGACTAGGAGTAATGCTTTTTACCAATGGTGCAAGCAAAACTAAAGCCTTCAACAAAAAACCATACAAACCAGGTGAGCACGGTCAAAAACGTTTTTCACAGGTTTCTGAATACAATAGACAACTACAAGAAAAGCAAAAAGCGCGTTTTATGTACAATATTACAGAAAAGCAATGTCGAAGATATTTTGAAATGGCAAACAAGAGTACAGAAGTTACAGGACCGCAATTTATGACATTACTTGAACTTCGTTTAGACAATGCCGTTTACAAAGCTGGTTTTGCTTTAACAAGACAACAAGCACGACAAATTGTTAACCACGGACTGGTTAGATTGAATGGTAAAAGAGCAACAATCGCTTCAATGATGGTAAAAGTAGGAGACATAATAGAAATTAGAGAAAAGAGTAAAACTTCAAAATTGTTTGAAGAATTAAAAAATGCAAAATATAAAGCGCCTAAGTGGTTGAACGCAGACGCTAAGACACTCAAGTGCGAGGTAGTTTCCTTGCCAGATCAGGACGATATTGAACAAATCATTGATAGTCAACTTATTGTGGAATACTATTCCAAATAATAATTTTCTTTATTCATTACTAAAAATAGCCCATGCATATCATTCAAGAAGAAATTGGACTAGCGAAAATCAAGCCTGTTAAATCAGGAAGTAAACATGCTATTTTTGAAGTTAGCCCGCTACCTACAGGTTACGGTATGACACTTGGTAACGGTTTAAGACGCGTATTGATTTCTTCTGTGCCTGGAGCATGTGTTACAGCAATCAAAGCTGAAGGTATCAGCCACGAATACTCTACAATCAAAGGTTGTAAAGATAGCGTTTTGGATATTACTTTAAATTTGAAACAAATTGAAATTGAAAAAACGACAAAAGAACCTAGCGTAATAAAGCTTAATGTTACTAAAGCAGGTGTGGTTACAGCTAAAGACATTGAAGTAACAAGTGATATAAAGATTTTGAATCCTGAAGCCTACATTACTACACTGGAAAAAGGTGGTAAGTTATCAATGGAAATCACAGTGGAAAAAGGTGTTGGTTATTTTCCGGCTAATGCCAGACAAAAAGCTAACACAACAGCTAATTTGATTTTGATTGATTCCGTATTTTCACCTATTAAAAAAGTAAGATTTGATGTTGAAAGCACTCGTGTAGGTCAAATGACAAATCTTGATAAACTAATTTTGGAAATTGAAACCAACGGCTCAATTTCACCGGAAGAAGCTTTGAAATTTGCTTCAAACATTCTTAAGTCTTACTTCAGTTTGTTTAATGAAGAAACAACCATGGTAGAAGCAGACTACATGAGCGACTACAAGACAATCATGACAAAGCAACAAGAAGAAGATAAAAAGAAGCCTGAACAAGAAGCTTACACACCTATAGAAATCCTTGGGTTCTCTCCAAGAACTTTAAATGCACTTATTAACGGTGGTATCGGTTCAATTGAACAACTAACTAAATGTACAGAAACTAAGTTGTCAAATTTAAGAGGATTTGGTAGGAAAGCACTTACAGAGGTGGCTGACGCTTTAGGTAAGAAAGGTTTCAAATTATCAGACGAAGATTAATCTATATTTTTAAGTTCCCATGAGACATCAAAAAAAGAATTTACATATTGGAAAGAGAGGTAAAGATCACAAAGAATCTTTACTGAAAAACCTTGCTGCTTCGGTTATAATTCATGAAAAAATTAAAACTACACGCACAAAGGCTAAAGCGCTTGCACCTTTTGTTGAAAGACTTATCAACCTTGGTAAGAACAAAGATAAAATGAATGCAATCCGTGAAATTAGCAAACTACTAAACCACGAAGATAGTTCAAGAAAGATTCTTGACGAACTAACTACAAGATACTCGGAAACTTCTTCTGGATACACTCGCATTATTAGTATTGGGGCCCGCAAAGGCGACAATGCTCCAATGGTACAAATTGAACTTACATAAACATGACTTACAAAACACCTACATTTAAAGGCAATGAACACGAAAAACAATGGTTTTTAGTGGATCTGAAAGGGAAAGTTTTAGGCAAAGCGGCAACTCAAATTGCCAACTTGCTTAGAGGAAAAAACAAGCCCGACTTTTCACCACACATGATTTGCGGTGACTACATTGTGGCTATTAACGCTAAAGACATCAAACTTACCGGTAACAAAATGGCCGATAAGGAGTATTTTACGCATTCCGGTTACAACAGTGGCTTAAAAACAACTACAGCATCTAAATTGGTTGATAAAAAACCTGAAGAATTGATTAAACAAGCTGTATTTGGCATGCTACCTAAAAACAGATTAAGAAAAGAAATGATGCTGAACTTTAAAATTTTCAGTGGCCAAGAGCATACACATTCCGCTCAAACGCCAAAAAGCATCGAAATATAACCAATTAAATTAAACTTATTATGGCAGTTGCTAAAGCTAAGACAACTAAGACTACCAAGGAGGCACCTAAAAAGGAGGCTCCAAAAAGTGCTAAAACCACTGCTGACAAGGCAAAAAAAGACGTAAAAACGGCTCCTAGTGGCAGTAAATACAACTACGCCAACGGTAAGCGTAAAACATCTGTTGCCAGAGTTAAACTATTTGAAAACGGCACAGGAGTTATTACAATCAACGACAAACCGATTGCTGATTTTTGTTCGGTAAAAGTGCATGTTGAAGTAATCAAGTCCCCTCTTAAGTTAATTGGTAAAACAAAAGACTTCGATGTTCAAATACAAGTTATTGGTGGAGGTGTTACAGGCCAAGCCGAAGCTGCCCGACATGGTATTGCCAAAGCGCTTGTAGATTTAAACCCTGAATTTAGAGCTACTCTTAAACGCGCAGGCATGCTTACTCGAGATGCCCGTGTTAAAGAAAGAAAGAAATACGGTTTAAAGAGAGCGAGAAGAGCTCCACAATGGGCTAAACGTTAAACAATGCGTTTCGACATTTGTACACTTTTTCCGGGTGCATTTACCTCTTACCTTAGTGAGAGCATAATTAAGCGTGGCCAAGAAACAGGTGCTATTGAGATTTTTACGCACAATATTCGCGATTACAGTACAGATAAACATAAATCTGTGGACGACACTCCTTATGGAGGTGGTCACGGCATGTTGATGACGGCTCAACCTATTTACGATTGTGTAAAACACGTGCAAAAAAGTAATAAAGGGCCTGTGATTTTTTTAACTGCTCAAGGACAAATGTTTAGCAACACTCTAGCTACAAAATTAGCCAAATTAGAAGGCATGATTTTTGTTTGCGGAAGATATGAAGGCATGGACCAACGAGTAATTGAACTATTAGCGGATCAACAAATTTCTATTGGGAAATATATTCTAACTGGCGGTGAACTACCTGCCATGGTGATTTTAGATGCAGTAAGCAGATTTGTGCCAGGAGTTTTAGGTGAAGACGACTCGGCGGAGGAAGAATCTTTTTCAAAAAAACTAAAAGGAAAAAAGGAATATCCGCATTATACAAGGCCCATAAACTTTAAAGGTCTCGAAGTGCCCGAAGTGTTAAGATCTGGCCATCATAAAGAAATAGAAAAATGGCGACAAGAAAACCTTAAGTAAACTTAGCCCTTTCCAACTAATGGCTCGCGTTGTATGCTAATTTAGCATTATAAATTTTGCATGAAAGCTTCAAACATTTTTATTGAACTCAAAAGTTCACCCCTTGGTTTAAGTGATGAACAAGCCAATTCTCTTTTAAGTGTCTACGGTGAAAATGTATTAAAAGTTAAAAGAAGAAAGCCTCTTATACTTCAATTTTTAGAAGAATTCACCGATTTAATGGTGATAATATTAATATTTGCCTCAATTTTAGCCATTTATTCTGGTGAGCTAGTTGACGGTGTAGTGATACTTTTTATTGTAATTTTGAATGCGACCATCGGGTTTATTCAAAAATACAAAGCGGAAAAAGCTCTGGAAGCACTAAAAAAAATGATCGCGCCCCAAGCCAGAGTGTTGCGAAATGGGCGAGAAATGGCTATTAATGCAAGCAAACTAGTTCCGGGCGATATTTTAATCTTGAGTGAAGGCGACCAAATACCGGCGGACGGACGCATAATAGAAGAATACGAACTTGAGTGCCAAGAAGCCACCTTAAGTGGAGAATCCACTCCCGTAGCCAAAACTTCTACTTTAACAACTAAAAAAATGGCACCCTTGGAGGACAAAAACCGCATTTTTATGGGAACGGTTATTAGCCATGGTAGCGGAAAAGCCATTGTCACGCACACGGGTATGAAAACCGAATTCGGTAAAATAGCAGATTTAACGGTTTCTACAGAAAAAGAAAAAAGCCCTCTACAAAAGGAATTATTTCGTATTGGAGTTTTTGTTGGCAAAATCACGCTTATTATTTCGAGCTTACTACTTTTAACTGGCATTTTTATTCAGGGAAACAGCTTTATTGATTCTTTACTGTTTTCAATTTCTGTAGCTGTTGCTGCAGTGCCAGAGGGTTTACCGGCCACAGTAACCATTGCATTGGCTATTGGTGTGCAAAATTTAGTAAAGAAAAAAGCCATTGTTAAGCAACTTTCATCAGTGGAAACCCTTGGCTCTACCACGGTAATTTGTACCGACAAAACCGGCACTCTCACCAAAAATGAGATGACAGTAAAAGAAATGCATTTCGATTTATATGAAGCGTCAGTAAAAGGCTCTGGCTATGAACCAATTGGCACCATACCAATTCACACACCAGATAAAGGTATAGTAATTGTAGGTACAGAAGATAAGTATTATAGCGATTATGAAATTCATAAAAAGACACTTAAAGACATTCAACAAACACACGAAAAATTATATACATCGCTAGAGTTATTAATGAGTGCAGGCGCGATTTGTAACAATGCCAAGCTAGAAAGAAAAAACGATACCGTAGAAATGTTGGGCGATCCTACCGAGGGCGCAATTCTTACTGCTGTTGAAAAAAGTGGCTTCTCAATTGACGAAATCCTGGAGCAATATCATGTTTTGCACCAAATACCTTTCGATTCAACCAGAAAGAAAATGACAGTTATTGTGCGCAACAAAGCGAGTAAAAAAGTTTTTGCTTTTATTAAAGGTGCACCCGATGAGGTAATTGTTAGCTGTAGTAATATTATTCTCAATAATCGCAAACTCAAATTAGATACAGGCACAAAAAAAGACCTACTAAATAAAAATGCCGAATTGGCCGGCAAGGCACTAAGGGTAATTGGTTTTGGCTATAAAGAGCTACCCGATGCGCAAATTAATCAAGAATACAATAAAGACGAGATTGAAAAAGACATTACCTATATAGGAATGATGGGCATGATAGACCCACCCCGCCCAGATGTAGAAGAAGCAATAAAAAAAGCTAAAACAGCTGGTATTAAAATTTATGTAGTAACTGGCGACCACGGCCTAACAGCTCAGGCAATAGGAAAACAGTTAGATTTAATTAGCGATAAAAGACCCTTTGAAATTATCACTGGTGAAAAATTGGATGAACTCAGCGATTTAGATTTGCAAAATATGCTAACAAACAAAGAGCTAGACATTATCTTTGCGCGAGTTAGCCCTGAGCATAAGTTAAGAGTAGTAAGCCTTTTAAAACATCAGGGCGAAATTGTAGCTGTAACGGGCGACGGAGTGAATGACGCACCTGCACTTAAAAAAGCCGACATCGGCGTTGCTATGGGGGTTACAGGCACCGACGTTAGCAAGGAGGCAGCTAATATGATTCTTACAGACGACAGCTTTGCCAGTATTATTAGTGCCGTGGAAGAAGGGCGCAGAATATACATCAATTTGCGTAAGTTTATTTTCTACATTTTCTCCTGCAATGTGGGCGAAATTTTAACTGTTTTGGTAGGCATAATACTCAATTTACCAGCGCCCCTAACAGCCATATTAATACTAACTGTCGATTTAGGAACAGATGTTTTGCCAGCTTTAGCCATAGGTGTAGACCCGCCCGATGAAGGCCTCATGCAACAAAAGCCTCGTGACCCCAAAGCCCACATCATGAATAAAACCTTCGTATTGAGATTTTTATTCAATGGTCTTTGCATTGGGATTATCGTCAGTGCAGTTTTTCTCTTTAACCTATTAAATGGCGGTTGGCATTGGGGAGAATCCTTAGCTCGTACCGATAATTTATACCTCGAATCATCATCCATGGCATTCGCGCTTTTGGTGCTTATTCAAATGGTAAACGCCTACAATGTTCGTTCAGAAGAAAAATCAATTTTCAAAATTGGCATCTTCAATAATTTATACTTATTAGGAGCAATAATGATTTCAATTATCATTGTAGTTAGTGTGGTTGAAATTCCGTTTATTCAAAATTTTATGCACACTACTCACCTATCTTGGGATAAATGGCTACTCATCATTTTCGGGTCACTCACTATTTTGTTAATTGAAGAAATACGAAAATTTATCAAACGAAATTTAGCAAAAACCAATGGAATACTTGCGAGTTAAAGTTTTGCCTAAAAGTAGCCAAAATCAAATCATTTCAATTACTCAAGAAGACACCGAGTTTGGAGATCAAGCAACGGTAAAAATCAAATTAAGAGCAGTACCAGAAAAAGGAAAAGCCAATCAGGCATTAATAGAATTTTTAAGTGAAGCACTTAATTTAAGCAAAAATCAAATTAGCATCATTAGTGGGGCAAATGCTAGACTCAAACTGCTCAAAATAGATAGCGACAACACACTCACAAAAATTGCCAAATTAATCAGCAACTAGTATGAAGCCCAAAAAACATCTCGGACAAAACTTTCTCAAAAACAACGATACCCTCAATTTAATTGTTGAAACCGCCAATATAATTTCAAACGATTTAATTATTGAAGTTGGGCCCGGCAAAGGCGTTTTAACCAAAGAAATAGTAAAAAGAGCCCGGCAAGTAATAGCGATAGAAAAAGATCACGAGCTTTTACCTTGGCTGAGAGAGACTTTTCAGTACGACAGCAATATTCAATTGATGCAAGCAGATGTGCTCCAAACAGAGGTTCCTAGTGAGCCCTATAAGGTTGTGGCCAACATCCCCTATTACATTACTTCGCCAATATTAAATCACTATCTACAAAGCGAAAATCCGCCGCAAAGTTTAACATTATTAGTTCAGTATGAAGTTGCCCAAAAAATTTGTGCTCCAAAGGGCGACCATAGCGTTTTAAGCCTGCAAGTACACCTTTTTGGCCAACCAACATTAATTGCCAAAATTCCACCCACGCATTTTTCGCCAAAACCCAAGGTGGATTCAGCCATTTTGCACATCACAACCTATCCAGAATCACCATACAAAAACACTCAAGACATACTAAAAATTGCTAAATTAGCTTTTTCGCAAAAGCGAAAAATGCTTAGGAACACGCTAAAAACACTTAATTTAGACTTAAGCCTGCTCGAAAAAAACAGCGGTATCAATTTCAATCGCCGGCCGGAAATGCTTTCACTTGCAGAATGGTCTACTCTTTGCGATGAGATTACAAAACTTCGGAAATCTCACGGTTCATCTTAATAACAGCGTCTTTTGCGGCTTCGTCATAAGCATCCTCAGTGTAGCCCGCATTTTCATATGCAAAAATAATCCCGCGTGAAGAATTGACAATAGCACCCAAGCCGTCTTTGTTGAAACAATGCTTAATATCTTCCGCGCCAGCTCCTTGAGCGCCATATCCAGGAACCAAAAACAAAGTTTCAGGCATAATTTCTCTTAATTTTTTAGCTTGAGCCGGATAAGTTGCCCCTACCACAGCACCAACAGAACTATAGCCACATTCACTTAAGGAGTCTGCACCCCAAGAATCCACAAAGTGTCCCATAATTTCGTATACAGCTCTTTGATCGGCCATTACCAAGTCTTGCAAATCACCTCCAGATGGATTTGAGCTCTTTACCCACACAAAAATACCCTTTCCGTTTTTTTCACAAACATCTACAAATGGCTTAATACCGTCCCAGCCAGGATAAGGCGTAACAGTTAAACAATCAGCATCAAAAATAGCCTTTTTAGAGCCATCAACAAGCGTGGTTTCGCCTAAAAAAGTATTGGCCAGCATCTCAGCGGTAGACCCAATATCATTAGATTTTGCATCAGCAATAGTAAGTAAGCCTTTGCTTTTTGCATAAGCAATCGTTTCTGCAAAAGCTCTCATGCCTTCGGCACCATAGGGTGCATAAAACGCAAATTGCGGCTTAACCACAGGCACCAAATCGGCAACTGCATCAATAATGCCTTTATTAAATGTTATTAAGGCTTCGGCCGAAGCCTTTAATAAGTCCTTTGGATTAGCTTCCAAAGCCTCTTTTTTTATAAATTCAGGGATTTTCTCCATTTTAGGATCAAGCCCCACACAAACAGCGCTCTTTTTTTCTTTTACCGCCTTTACTAAACGATCCGCGAAACTTTCCATTTTATAATTGATTAAACTCCATATTGCGAACGATAGGCTTGAATAGCCTGCATTTTTGGCTCATCTATATAAACCTTACCATCAATTTCTTGGTTGTACAAAACTTCAACTACATCATTTAAGTCAATAATAGAATGAACATTTAAGCCAAAATCATCCTCCAAAGCCTGCACGGCATCAATGCCATCATTGTTTTTTTCCAACCGATTCAACATAATCAAAACCCCAGTAACTTTAGGATTGCCATTCTCTTTTAAAATATCCAAAACTTCGCGTATAGCTGTACCCGCAGTAATAACATCATCAATCAATAAAACTTGGGTGTCTTTGTTAAGCTCTGCACCCACCAAAACGCCTTTCGCATCGCCATAGTTTTTGGCTTCTTTTCTATTAAAACAATAGGAAACCTCTGTTGAAAATTCAGAAAAAAGCACACTAGCTAAAGATACAGCCAAAGGAATGCCTTTATATGAAGGACCAAAAATCACATCCGTTTGCATTCCCATTTCAAGGTAAGACTGCGCATAAAAGCGAGCCAACTTATAAACCTGCTCACCAGTGGCAAAACAGCCTGCATTAAGGAAATAAGGCGCTTTACGACCACTTTTCAGGGTGAATTCGCCAAACTTTAGGGCGTCACATTTAACCAAGAACTTAATAAAATCAACTTTATATTGAGGAATCATAATGGGCTTAAATAAGCATAAAACAGCCACATTCTGACGAAAAAAGCTGCAAAAGTCAAAAAACATAATGTAAAATAGAAAGATGATTATTGACCATTCTGTAGAAATGTTGTATAATGTAGATGTTTTTTATAAATATTTAACAAAAACAAATATGGAAAACAGAAAATACCTAAGTTTAGAATCATTTGGTATGTTCATTACCGGTTTGGTAGTTGGCATTCTAGTAATTCTAGCTGTTATGCTAAGTCACAGACTTAATGTAGGTGAAGACGGCCAAACGCGTTTATTGCGAAGCACACAACAATCCACGCAAGAAGCGGTGAGAGGAATCGGCCCATCTTATACTACAAGTGGCAATGAAGCTGTAAGTGGAGTTAACTCTTCGTTAACAACCACAAGTACTGAAAAGTTGAGCGGTATCGGTCCTTCTTATACCACAAGTACTGAAAAGCTAAGTGGAATTGGTCCTTCTTACTAAGGATAAAATAGAATTTTAACAAAAAGAGCCCGCCTACGGCGGGCTCTTTTTCAATTGAATTTAAACTAATAATATCTTTTTATTCCGCTTGAACATCTCTAGTTAACAATAGTTCAAAAGCAGACTTAGCTCCGTATTTAACAATCAAATCATGAATCGAACTAATTTGTGAAGCATCAAAATCATCTACTCCATTATACAAATTCAATTGAATACTATCATCTCCTTGGCTCTCTAAGCCATCAAAACGTTCATTTGCTTTCATTATTAACTCTCTAAAATCAGGCATTCTTTCTCTAATTAATCCAATATGGTTAAAAGGTACCCCTTCTTGTGTTATGCTTACATCTTTGGCCTCACATAAAGCAAGATGTCTAGACACCAAAGCCAAAACTAATAATTTATTATCAACATCTAATTTCTTAGCTAAAAAAAGAAGTTGATCTAAAACGTCATATGTTTCTCTTAGTTCCTTTTCAGCATCAGCATGTTCCATTCCAACTGCCTGAAACAATTTTGATTCAACATAATTATAATACCCATAAATCCGAGTACTATCCTGCCCTTCAGGTCTTTGTATACGAGCAATTTCTGTAGCAAAAGCTAGTAATTCAGAAAATACATCTTCTGGCATATCAGCTCTAGATAAATTTGCCGATGCCCCACAATACATATTAATCATGCTAGTTTCCGCGTCACTTGCTGAAACATTTGCCATATATTGAACAGCTATACTAATAAAATAAGCCTGTTGTGGACGAGGCAAATTTAAAAATGCTCCAGCAGTAAACCTAGCTGTAGCTGCACGAGCTTCAACAGCATAATCACCACTCAAAGATCTTCGTTGTCTAGCAATCAACAAAGTAGTATTACATAACTCAATAATTCTAAACATATCGGCTTTTAATTGGTCATCAACTTGAATTTGCTGTGCAATAATAACTTCGTCAAAATCCACACACTGCCTCCACCTTTGATGAATTAAAGCGGCTAATGTTTGAGAAACCTTAGCAATCATTATGTCTATTTTTTCTGAAGGCTGTGCTCGCTTTAAACTTGCTAAAAAGCCTTCAGATGCACCAATTAACTCTTTGAATCTCACGTCAATTTGATGTTTTTTATCTACTTCTGAAGTTTCATCATCTATTTTTTGAATCTCCATAACAACACTCTTGTACTGATGTTCAAGTTCACTATGTCCAATCATTAATTTTGCTCTTTCTCCAGCCTCCACAGCATCAACTCCCATATCATCTGCAAATTTTCTTTCCACAAACATTGTCATACCTCTAATTACATTAGCCCAATTTTTAATTGCCTCCTTCATGCCATCTTGATTTCTATGCAATTCTTTTTCAATAAATTCTTGTCTATATAGTTCCAATTGAACCTCAACAAATTCAAACCGCATTGCCAACGGCAAGTGGTCTATCAATTGTTTTCGAGCAAGTGACAATAAATGTTCTTTTCCTTTTTCCTTATCGTGGCTAAATAGATATGCCTTTGCTAAATAGAATCCTGCCTTAGCCTGATTATTTGTGTCGCCTTCATATTCAGCATAAGCATATTCAGCACATTCAATAACTTTTGCATAATCATGTTCATTAGTAGCCTCGTCTGCAGCGTTTAAAGCCCATTCTTTAGCAAGATTTTTATCACCCAATCCTTTTGCTAAATCAAAAATCATCACTGCCTTAACATGTTGAGCCAAAGCCGGGTTTGCCTTTGCCATAATCAAGGCATCTAAAGCCGCCTTTCTCAGTTGAATATTAAGGGGGCTCCTTTGAAACGTTTCTGCCTCCATATCTTTTTGAAGCTCTCTAGCCCACAAATTATGCATACTCATATTTGTATCAGCACTCAATATAGCTTCATCAAAACTAGGCCGATCAACTCTCATACGCATTTTATCTAATTGATCAGCAAATCTCCCATCGTCTCCAGGAAATAACTGTGAATTCAAAAAGCCAGCAACTTGTGGATCTTCAAGTACCCTGTAATCCACCCCGCTTAAAATATCAGCAAAATAAAGTAGCGTAATTTTAGGAATATCATTCTTAGCACGGCTCAATTGGCTTGTATATATGCTTTCTGGTCCTCTTGGTAATTCACCTCTTTCAATAGCCTGCTTTGCTTGCGCAAATCTAGGACACCCAATAACACCCGTTTTTCCATTTAAAGTTAAATAATTCTTAGCAAGCAAGCTATCAACGATTATTCTCAATGTGTGAGCAGGTACCTTTGTTGCAGTATCATGTACAGCTCCACCTTCACTCGACATCATTGCACACAATTCACCAATTTGAGTTAATATAGCTGTACTAATTCTGGCACCATTAGGCACATTGGGAGCAAAACAACGTTTCAACAAAAATTCCTCCAACCAATCAGCATATTCGCCTTCACTATTACGCAAAACAAATTCTGCAACTTCAATTTTTTCGCCCAAAAGATCTTTCATTGCATCCACATACACTCTACTAACTTCTGACACCGCATGATCTTGACCAGATCTCACTGTACCAAAAATACTAATTCTCTTTAAGACTTCTTTATTTAGCTTTAAAGATTCCATTAAGCCTTGCAAAACAGCCTGCATTTTTAAACCTGCAGCATCAAAATCATCCAACACCAAAATAAATTTGCCTTTTTTACTCTCAAGAGAAGCACTTAAAATTTTGAAAGCATCTGTAAGTGCAGCAATCATTTCAGCCTCATTATAAACATAATTAGGGTCTCTTCTTCCATTTAAATATCTATTTAAAAGTTGAACACTAGCACCTTGTAATCCATTAGGAACATCAGCTCCAATGGCATTAACAAGCCCTTGAGCCAAATCCCTCAAAGCATCCAAGTTATCTTTATTTTTAAACGCTAAAACAATTCTATCTGTAGGGGATATATCTTCTTGAGTAGCGGCAACACGCAATACAACTGCTGTTTTACCAGCACCTGTAGGTCCTTGAAAATAACCTGTACTTAAACTGTCCTCAGAAGCCTGAAGCGCTGCCTCCAAAGCAGCCAATTCAGCTTTTCTGCCCACAAATTCAAATACTTGACCAGCTTCCACTCTATCTCTAATCAAAGTTAGTTTTTGTACTGTAAACAAGCCTTCCCCTGCCGGTTGCGTCTCCATTTTAACAAATCTAGCACGCTTATCTCCTCCACTAAATTCATTAATCCTTTCATCCACATACATTTTCCCATCAAACCTCAAAGGTCCCATTTTTTCCGCTTCACGTGTCCAACTCGTAGTCACAAATGACGCAGCATTAGTTATCGAAACTTCTGCTTCAGCTTGAAACATACGAGCATCAAAATTAACTCGAGGATTATCTTTATGCTTCGCTCTCAACATTGCAGTCATACTTCCAAGAACCAAAGATACATCTTCTGGTCTTTCTAAGGCAGTAGGATCTTGTAGATTAGTTATAGCTGTAAAAGTCCTCCCATTAATCAAGGGAATACAAGAATTCATCTCTGCAAAACGAATAAAATCAGCAATGATATTTTGCCACATTACCATATCGTTAGCATCAGTACCAAATTCAGGCGACAATGTTATAGAAGCCACAAAAGCCCTTCCAGAAGGAGCCGTATTAAGGTTCATAACATCTAAATTTCTAGAAACACCCTGTCGTTCTTTTGACAAGTCTATCAATGGCCTCTTATAAGAATATAGCGCAGTCATTTGCGGACGAAACTCTGAACCATGTTTTCTATCAACTGTGGTTTGATCATCACTATTTAGCGTATTAACAAAACTCATAGCAGGACCATATAAGCTTACGCCAGCAGAATGCTCCATTGCATAAACACCATCTTCAACACAAATGTCGTGAACATTTTTCATTTTTTTAGCAAGAGTACTACGCTCACTCAAATCTGCAGCCATAACGAAAAGTGCTGCAACCGAGTCAGTTCCATCTATTTTTGTATGCCCCAAAAAACTTGCATACTCAGGCATACCTTCTACCTGCTGTCGTGGATTATCTAATTTAACGGCCACAACACACAAACCAGCTTGTGCCAAAGAAATAGGCTCGCTAGCAGTTTTATCAAAAAGTTTTGGGAAACCTTCAACTAATTTTTGTCCCGGGTAATTTTCCTTTTTAGTACCCATCAAAATATTTGCAGATGCCGAAACCGTATCACGCACTGGCGCCACCCTTTCACTTGGTTGTCCAGGTGGAGTTGTCCTGCCAGCTCTACCTGCGGGCCTTTTAGTTACACGTCTAACACCGTCTCTTACAACAGAAGTTGGTTCATAAAAAGTCTGTTGAGTGGATGTATGTATAGGCGCTCTAGTAGAAGCTTCTGTGGTTAAAGATTGGTTAGATGGTAGCATTTGTCCAATAGCCTCTATAGACAAAGCATTCACGTCAGCTTTATCTACAGCCATGTTTCCGTAAATATCAAAGGTGTAAACATCACCTCCTAAAACTGTAATCTTTGTGGTACCAGTCCTAGCAAAATGTTCTGTACTCTGCACAACCGGTAATCCACCAGGAATTCTATCATACATCGAAGTTAACCTGTCTGAAGAAACCGCATCTTTACTACCCGGAAGTTTTCTTGCATCAGCAGCATATTGCTTGGCTAATTGATCTGCAGTCCAATTATTTGAAAGATCCACACCAGCATGCTTAACCATATAACAGTTTTGTAAACTTTTAAGACAGTAAACTACAACACTAAACTAAATCAGTCAAGTTTTTTACTTGTTCGAAATCAGTATACACAAAGGCAAATAAAAAGAGGAGGGGGAGCTTTCAGCTCCCCTCCTCTTTAACACTTTTCTTTAAAACCATAAAACCTTAGTATGTTGTTCCTGTAGTAACCACTAAAGCGCCTGAAGACCCTTTATTGATCATCTTTTGGCCTGTGCTCACCTCAACATATGGCATCATTACCACTGTGTATGTTGTGTTCTCTTTCATCTTTTTCATTTGGTACGAAGTAGCATATTTACTCAAGTAAAAAGGCTTTCCGTAAGTCGCTTCATTTGCAGAAACCTTGCCTTCGGCCACAAAAACAGCATATCCGCTAAAAGTTGCACCTGTAAATTTATTCCATCTCAATCTTGGTAAACCATTGCTCCATCCAGTAACAGAAAGACTAATAGGATTAATTACCGGCTCTGCAACTTGACTAACTTTAATACTGGTTTTAGTTCCCGGTTGAATATATTTTCGTGCACCACCTTCAAGCTCAATATAAGGATACACTTGAACACTTACAGTTCCACCATTCTTCAAATTCTTTGGATAGGTGTAACACTTGGAAGATCTAGGCAAAGTTTTAGGGGTGTAATTTGTTAATCCACCAACAAAGTTTCCTTCTGTAACAAAAAGATCGTAGCCTTCAAAGAAGTTATTTGGTGTATTCCAACAAAAACCTGCCCAACCATCTAGTTGATAGGCATTTACTTTAAAGCTGGCATCCCAAAAATCATCGTTACTAAAATATTGACCATTAGCACCATGATACCAATCACCACCGGCCATAGCTAGAGGAGAAGCCACAAGTAACATCATCACAGACATACTTGCAACTAGGATCTTTTTAAACAAAGGTTTTTGTACTGACATAAAAAATGGGTTAAAAATACAAAAAAAATGTTGACATACATATCAACGCCAAGTTTTGTCAAATATTACAAAAAACTTAATTAAGCGCGGAAAATTGGCTTACCTCCAACAAAAGTTATTATTGGCCAACCTTGTAATTTCCAGCCTTCAAACGGAGACCACTTACATTTTGTATATAAATCGGCATTATTTACGGTCCTTATTTTTTGACTATCCAACACCACTAAATCGGCATCGTAGCCCTCTTTTATGGCACCTTTGGTGGTTAAACCAAAAATTTGGGCAGGCCGAGAAGATGTTAAATAAACCAGTTTCTCTAGCGACAAATTGCCTTTATTAACCTCGTTCATTAATAGCGGCAACATAGTTTCGAGGCCCGGCACTCCCGAAGGCACATGATCATAATCTTGCGTTTTTTCCGCTAAGGTGTGCGGTGCATGGTCTGTCGCCACAATATCTATTAAACCCTCAGCAATAGCTTTCCACAAAGTTTCCACATCTTCTTTTGCTCTAATTGGTGGATTAACCTTAATTTTATTACCTAGCGTAAAATAGCTACTGGTATCCAAAAAAAGGTGATGAGGTGTTGCCTCGCAAGTGATTTTTTCCGATTTATATTTGGCAATCACTTCCAATTCTTTTTTTGAAGTAACATGGGCAATATGTAAACGCGCATCGTGTTTTTCGGCAAGCTCACAAGCCTTTTTTACAGCCAAATAAGCACACTCAACACTTCTTATTTTTGAATGAATAGGCGCATCATGCTCATCTTCGCTAAAAGATTGTTGATTTTTATGCAAACAACCAGAGTCTTCGGCATGCACAACAATAACTTTGTCGCCCGATCTTGCTAAAACATAATCCAAAAAGTCGTAATCGGCTTCGTGGCCTCCGGTAGAGGCACCCAAGTATATTTTAATCCCTACAATCTCATTCATTTGCAAAATATTATCAATGGTTTCTGGCACGCCCAAAGCGTACAAACCAACATTTACAACAGCTTTTTGATTAGCCAAAGCCTGTTTTTCCCTTACCAGTTGCGGTGTAGTTGTAGCTGGAATAGTATTTGGCATTTCTAAAACTGTGGTGACGCCGCCTGCGGCGGCGGCCATAGTACCGCTTGCAAAATCTTCTTTATCTTCCAAACCCGGTTCCCTTAAATGCACATGAGCATCTATTAAGCCCGGCAAAATTTGCATACCAGTTAAATCAATTTCTCCACCCTCAATCCCACTCAACTCAATCTTTTCTGCCAGCCTAAAAATTTTGCCGTCCTTTATGTGAATATCCATTTTTTTAAGACCGCTCGGCAAAAAAACTAGTCCATTTCTTAGTACTGTTTGCTCTGTTTTGTCCATAAATCTAAAAAGTAATTTCAGTATCTTTTCCCATCAATAAAAGCAAAAGTGCCATTCGCACAATCACGCCATTATGCACTTGTTCAAAATATTTTGCTCTAGGATCAGCATCCACATCTGCATGAATTTCATCAACTCTCGGCAAAGGGTGAAGCACAATCGCATCCTTTTTCGCCTGTTTCATCAATTCTGCATTCAAAATGTAAACACCCTTATATTTCAAATACTCATTTTTATCCTCAAATCGCTCCTCTTGCACACGAGTCATAGAAATAACATCCATTTCACCAATCACTTCTTCAAGATTTTCCGTTTCCACCACTTCTCTACCGGCTTTTTTCAATTCCTCCACAATCTCGCGTGGCATTGCCAAATCTTTTGGCGCCACAAAAGTAAATCGCACATCAAAATGTTTCAGCAAATCGCATTGCGAATGTGGCACTCTACCAAACTTTAAATCGCCCACCATACCAATATTCAAGCCATCAAACAGCTCTCCCTTATTTTTCCAAATTGTATATAAATCAAGTAAACCCTGTGTAGGATGCTCATTTGGACCATCACCCGCATTAATAACCGGCGTATCTGTACCATTTGCCAATTTTGCCACCGAATGAGGCTCAGGATGTCGCATCACCACTACATCCGCAAAAGTTCCAACCATTTTCCCCGTATCCTCCAAAGTCTCCTGTTTTTTATATGAAGAAAGGCTAATCATGTCTGGATTACTAATTACAGAGCCACCCAAACGCAACATTGCAGTTTCATGTGAAAAACGAGTTCTGGTAGAAGGTTCAAAAAAAATCGTTGCCATTAATTTGCCATGCAACAAAGTATCAAGACGCACTCCCGACGCCATTGCTTTATCTAATTTGCTCGCCAGTTTTAAAATATTCAAAATATCCTCCTGAGAAAATTGGCCTGTAGAGAGTATATCTGCGCCTTTAAAATCCATAGTTTGAGGTTAGTTCTTAAAGAAATCTACCGCAAAAGGCAATCTTTCACAATGGATTTGCTTCAATAAAAAGAGGATTTGCTTTTTGAAAAGCCTAGGCTAAAATACACCAAATTAAACGCATCTCCTCATGGTTGAAAAACAAAAGATTAAATTAGTATTAGAAGACGGCAGCATATTTGAAGGCGAATCCTTTGGTGCGCACATTAGCACAAACGGAGAAACTGTTTTTAATACAGGGATGATGGGTTATCCAGAAGCCATAACCGACCCTTCGTATAGAGGGCAAATTTTAGTTTTCACTTATCCATTAGTAGGAAATTATGGCGTACCAAATCAAGAAAAAGATGCTGATGGACTGCATAAATTTTTTGAAAGCGACAACCTGCACATCAAAGCTTTAATTGTTAGCGAGTACTCAAAAGAATATAGCCACTGGAACGCCGAAAAAAGCCTAGGCCAATGGTTAAAAGAAAATAACATTCCTGGAATTTCTGGCATAGACACTCGAACTTTAACTCAAAAATTAAGAGAAAAAGGTGCGATGATGGGGAAAATTATTGCCAACAACAAAGATGTAGAATTTCACGACCCAAATAAAGACAACCTAGTTGCAGAAGTGAGCATTAAAGAGCCTGTAACCTACAAAAGAGGCAAAAAAACAATCATTTGCGTTGATTGCGGAGTAAAAAACAACAGCATTAGAAACATTTTAGATCGCGGCTACACCGTGCGCCGAGTACCTTGGAACTACGATTTCATTAAAGCAGGCGAAAAATTCGACGGCGTTTACCTTTCAAACGGGCCGGGCGATCCAACAATTGTAAAAGAAACCATCGAAATTATTAAAAAATGTTTAGATTTAAATAAACCTGTATTTGGAATTTGCTTAGGCAACCAAGTAATGGCTTTAGCTGCAGGCGCAAAAACCTACAAACTAAAGTACGGTCACCGTGGACAAAATCAACCCTGTATAGACCTTCAAGACGAGCGATGCTACATCACATCTCAAAATCACGGCTTTGCCGTCAACGAAAAAACCTTATCAAAAGACTGGGAAGTTTGGTTTAGAAACAGTAACGACAACACAGTTGAAGGCATTAGACACAAAAAGAAGCCTTTCTTTGCCGTTCAATTTCACCCTGAATCTTGCCCTGGCCCAAACGACACAGAAGACATTTTCGATAAATTTTTGGACCTGGTTTAAAAATTTGGACAAAAAAAAGCCCCTCCAATTAAGGAGAGGCGAGAAAACTTAAAATAAGCTTTTGTTTTCTTTGTGTTTTTGTAACATTCTTGCCATAGACTTAGGAAATATTTTGAGTCCCTCCCGAAGACCTTCCGTTTAGTGCTTCATCTACCCACCTTAAAGGCAGGGATAAAACCGGAACACTTTGCGAACAAAGTTTCTAAAGCGGTTAATTTGAGTTAACCAGCATCTAAGCAAAAACAGGAAGAAGGTAAAGTGCAAAATTTTCCTTTTAGGTCCGACAGGACTTTTGTTGTGTCGTAATGACTATTTTGATCTCCAGGAACAAAGAAGGATAATTAATTCTTTTTGTAGGTTACCTTCCCTACTGCTTTTGTTTAAAACTTAATGTAAATGAACGAGAACCTTTTGTTTTTTGTTTTTCCTTTTTCTGAAATTCATATCACTATACCTCGGCAAAATTATTTGTCAAAAAATAGCCCTTGCCTTATGGGTATATGTTTTTTAATTTAAAAGCGCTGTTTGAATGTATCTTGAAAATTCCCCTTACTTCTGCGCCAAAGCTTCCTTTTGAGCCTTCATCCATGCAGTGAAGTTTTCCTTTACCAATTTCAAAGCAGCATCAGCTTCATTTGGATTTGCTGGTTGATCATATCCAAATTCTTTTCGACAACTGTCCGACCCCCAATATGATCCAAATCTGCCTTCCACACCAACAACACCACCACCACCAATTAACGTAGCACCATTGGGAACCATATCCTTGTGATACACGCTGTCATAGCCAAAAACCAAATGCCTTACTTCACCAATAATTGCTAAAACAAATTTTACAGTTACTTGATTCAACTTGAAAAGCTTATTAACAGGGCCACCCACAAATGAAACTTCTACTGGGGCAACATCTTCTGTGGTTTTATCGCCTACTGAATCAGACATTTCCTTTAATTATTAAATGTTAAAAAACCCTTTAATTTACATTTGGTACTCCTACTACTTCCTCACCAGCAGTCTGTTGTTCTACTTCCCATCCTGATATTGCCGCTTTAATTGCTACTGTAATTTCTTCCAAAATCATTTCAGGAGTTTTGCCCCCTTCTTGCAAATTTTCAAGATACTGACGCGTACTGCTATCTTTTTTATCAAATTTCACAGGGTGCATCTTGCCATCAACAAATAACATATCTCCGATGGCAAGAAGCTTCTCTCCATCAAGTAACCAATTCCTGCGATTCGTATTGGCCAATATCTCTACTCCTACAACAATTCTTAGGCTTTCCCCAGTTTCGCCTATTTCACATAACACAAACTCTACAGATCCTATATCAGCTTTTGTTTGCCCCAAAACAGTGTCAACAGTATGTCTAACACGAGCACAACTTGGGTTATAGGGATTATCGATCCATTCAACCCCCCTTGTTGTAACAATAGATTCTCCCTCACCAGGCATTTCGATAAATGGTCTAACATCAACACTCATTTTCAAATATTTAAAATTATAAGGGAGCAAGCTATCACAGGGCAGCACAAAATTGCAACAACTTAATGAAGCCACTTCAATCAAGCTCCAATGCAACCATTGCCTGTTGTTTTACAATTAAACAACAAATAAGCTTGAAGAAAGCTTTTACTTTTAAGGGTAGATGGCATATTTTTGATGCATGTATATAACATTAGATTTAGAAACAACGGGTTTCGACCCAAAAGAAGCCAACATTATTGAAGTTGGTGCGGCACTTTTTGACGAAACCGGAATAGTGAAAAAGTTTTCCAAGTTGATAAATCCGCTTCATCCAATTCCAGATCTGATTACTCACATCACAAATATATGTGATGAAGATGTAAAAGATGCTCCCACATTTGATCAAATAGCGGATGAATTGCAGGAATTTTTAGGCAACTATCCAATTATTGGCCACAATATTTCCTTTGACACTGGGTTTTTAAAGGCAAAAGGCTTAAAACTTAGCAATCCCGAATACGACACTTTTGCACTTTCAACTTTAGTTTTACCGCTACAGGAATCCTATAGTTTAGAAACTTTAACTGTTACATTTGGCATTGAACACAAAGCCAAACATCGCGCCTATGATGATGCCATTGCAGCTATGGATTTGTTTAATATATTAGTAGACAAAATTTCTGAGCTTAAACCGCACACATTAGAGAAAATTCAGAAAAAATTAGCGATTGGCAAACACAACCTAAGTGGGCTTTTTAACGAAATTAAAAGCAAACCTCAAACTAATCCTCCAATTCCAAGTTTTGTTGAACCAGCCAAAAAAGAGCTTGCCGAAGTTAAAATTTCGCCGGATGATTTTTTGAAAATTTATTCTGCAACTGAATTATTTGCCCAAATATTTCCCGATTACCAAAAGCGCGAAGCTCAAGAATTAATGACCCAATGCATTATTCAAGCTTTTCAAACACCTCACCATTACATATTGGAGGCCGGCACAGGAACAGGCAAAACTATGGCTTATTTATTAGCTGCAGCCTATCAATCCATTACCACTGGTGAACAAGTTGTAATAGCAACCAATACAAAAACTTTGCAGGAACAAATTATGCAAAAAGACCTTCCACAAGCCCAAAAAATACTGCAACTATTTTTAGAACCTCAACTTAAAGGCAAAGAATTAAATCTCAAAGCCCAATCTTTAAAAGGTCGTACAAACTATGTGTCGCTACGCAGATTTGAAATATTTTGTGACAGAAAAGACTTGAGTGCCACCGAAGCGCTTTTCGCAGCCAAAATTTTGATTTGGTTAGACAAAACCCCAACTGGCGATCGTGAAGAAATTAGCTTATACGGCGAAGAATACTTCTTTTTTCAGGAAATTTGTTGTCAGGAAAAAGCTTGTTTGCACGACGATCCCAAATATCGCCAAGGTTGTTACCTATTAAAAAGCCGAGAAATCGCTGAGACATCAGATATTTTAATTGTTAATCACAGCTTGCTGGTACAAGATATGAAGTTGGATTATGCTCTTTTGCCAAGTTATCAAAACCTTATTATTGATGAGGCACATCATCTTGAAGAGAGCGTAACAAGCGCTTACAGTAACTATTTTAGCTGCGAATATACGCTCAAACTTATTGAAGAATTTAAAGGCGCAGTTCAAAATGCGGGAAAAGATTTAGCAGGTTCACTCTTTTTAAATGAAGATGAAATTAAGCTTATTCAAGACACAATCGAGCAAATTAACACTTTGCCCGACAAAATTCAGATATTTTTTAGTTTAGTTGGCATTTTTTATCAAAATCTACTCCCACAAGGCGAACAACAAATTATTTTAAACCAATACTTTGCGAATACACCTGAATGGCAAAAGATTTTAGCCAGCGCGCAAAACATTAATGAAAGCTTACAAGAGTCATTGGATGTGATAAATAAAACGATTCTTCAAGAAGAAAAACCTGAATTTTCTAAAGAAAACTTTCAAATTCAAAAACTTATCACAACTTTTAACATCACCAGTGAGTGGCAAAAGAAGTTTGCCAACACATTTAAACCGCTTCCCGAAGATCAAGAAAAACAGGATGAAGTTACTTGGGTGTCACAAAATCACTTAATGGAATTGAGAGTACAATCTGCAATTATCAATGTTGGCAATTTATTGGAAGAAAAACTGTATAGTCAAAAACAAAGTGTAACGCTTTTATCGGCTACACTAACAGTAAATCACTCATTTGAATTTTTACGCCAACGGCTAAATTTAGGCGAAAATTTTGAAGAAATGGTTATTCCATCTCATTTTGACTACCCAGAACAAGTTGCAATTGTGCTACCAGAAAACATTCCTGCGCCTAATCACCCCGACTATACACAGGCTTGTGCAAATATTATCTATGATGCAATTAAGCAATTTGATGGACGCACCTTGGTTTTATTCACCTCACAAAGAGCAATTGAAAGCACCTATACATTAATAGCACCCAAGCTTAAAGCAGAAGGCTTTGAAATTTACGCACAAAACATTACCGGCAGTAAAGGTAAGATATTGCAAAAATTTAGAGGCAAAGGCGAAAAAAAGGCGATTTTTGGAACAAACACTTTTTGGGAAGGTGTAGACATTAAAGGCGATGATATTAAATGTGTGATTATTCAAAAACTCCCTTTCGACCCTCCATTTGATCCTATTCATCTGGCAAGAGGTAGCATGTATATGAATTCGTTTGGCGAATATGCACTTCCCCGAGCAATTATTAGGTTTAAACAAGGCTTTGGCCGCTTAATTAGAAGTGAAGAAGACACCGGAAGTATTGTAGTTTTGGATAATCGAATTACACAAAAAGACTACGGCAAGGCGTTTTTAGAGTCTCTGCCTGAAGGAATCACGGTAAAACAATCCCTAAATTAAATCTCACTTTTTCACCATTGACTTTTTTCTAGGCTATCTCTAAACTTTTCCAGTTTACAAGAAATCAGAGAAAAAAATTACAAATGACACAAGCTGAAGAAAAAGAAGGGACAAACAAAATAGACCTTTTTGCTAAGAGTCGCTTAGCAGTTTTTACTCAAGCTACTTCATACACAATCGGAATATTGCTAGTTTTTGGTTTTGTTTCATACTATATTGATAAAAAACTAGGCACATTTCCAGTGATTTTTATCATCGGACTAGCCATCGCTTACCCGCTCACTCAATTCCTGTTATTTAAGAAGGTTAAACAATTCGCTAAAAAGCTGAAGTAAATTATGTCAAATATACCACAAGTAAAATTATCGCCGGACGTAATTGGTCAACTAGGACCGATTACTATCTACAACACCACAGTTACAGCAATAACTATATCTGTAATATTAATAATTTTTGCCTTGTTAGTTAGGAGAAAAGCGGGCATCAGGCCTACTAGATTACAAACTGGCTTCGAATTCATAATGGAAACTATTCTCGATAAAATGATTTTAGCCTTTGGTACAGAAGCTCGAGCCAGAAAGTTTTTTCCCCTTTTATTTACAATTTTTTTATTTTTGATTGTAGCTAATCAATTTATGCTACTGCCACTTGTGGGAACAATTGTAACAAAAGATGGAGTGAATTTGTTTAACACACCAACATCTCATTACAGTTTACCCATCGCTTTGGGCTTGCTAGTTTTATTTATTTCTCACTCTATAGCTTTTTTTACATCTCCACTAAGACATATTGGGAATTACATTAAAATAGCTCCTTTTTTCAAAATCAAGTCATTAAAAGAGCTACCTATGCTTCTTATGGATTTTTTCTTAGGAATACTTGATATAATTGGCGAATTAGCAAAATTAGTTTCTGTTTCAACTCGTCTATTTGGAAATATGTTTGCAGGAGGAGTTGTAATAGCAATTATCTCTGGTTTACTAGCTTACACTCAATTCATACTACCTATACCTTTTATAGTTTTAGGGATATTGAGTGGGTTTGTACAGGCATTTGTGTTTACACTGCTCGGCATTCTATTTATAAGTTCGACGCTTAACGCTGTACAATCAAACAATCAATAATTTATTAATAATTTAATTTTTTTAACAAAATTTTTATGGAAACAGAAACTTTTAAATATTTAGCGGCCGGTCTTTGTATGGGTATTGGTGCCGTGGGATCAGCTTTAGGTGAGGGTTACATTGGTGGTAAAGCCATTGAAGCTATGGGTAGAAACCCCAAAATAGCTGACAAACTCTTTACAAATATGATTGTGGCGATTGCTTTGGCTGAATCTACTGCGATTTATTCATTAGTAATTGCATTGATTATCTTGTTTGTATAACAATTAAGACTCAAAATTTATGGAAAAGTTATTAAATTTAGGCATAGATCCTTGGAGTATACTCGTTTATCTGCTCAATACTGGCGTGGTTTTAACTGTACTTACTTACCTTTTGTACAAACCTATGCTGAAATTTATTGATCAGCGAAGACAACAAATACTCAACAATATTGATCAAGCTCAAAATCTTCAAAAAACTTTTGAGGAAAAATTAAAGGAAAGTGAAAAACAAAGATTGAAAACCGAAGAAGAATTGAAAGCTGAAATTGATACATTAAAAAAATACACTGAGGAAAAAAGGGCTGAACTTATAGCCGAAATGGAAACAAGCAAGAATGAATTGATTCAAAAAGCTAATAAAGAAATTTCTCAAAAGAAAGCTGTACTTATTAAAGAAGCTGAAAAAGAAATTTTAATTATTATGCAAAAAATTATTCTCGAAATAGTTGAAAACAAAATTCCTGAAAGTGTTATTCAAGAAAGTGTTCAATCTTCTTGGAAACAATACGTAAAAAACTAAACTATGTTTAACGACTTTTTAACAGCACTGATTCAAAAAATTATTAGTTTTTTAATAGCTAATAAAGGGTTTTTTGAACTAACTGAACCAGATCGTAAAACACAACTGGAACATTTAAAGATTCCTCATTCTTTTAAACCTTATTTTGAAAAAGTTAGCGGAACAGGTTTTATGAAAGACATAAAACTAATACTTCAATTTTTACATGATCCAAAAAGAACTAATATTAAGGACAATGCTTTTTTTAAAGCTCTAGCCACTTTTTTCACTTACGAACTAGCGAAAAAAATCGATCATTTAGATGGCGACTTTTACTTATTAACTAAGTCGGAACAAGCCACTGTAGCCACCAAGCTAATCCCAACAGACAGTTTATTGGCTCAAACACTAAGAAATTTGATACTTAGTTTTAGTTATCAACAATTAGTGCACGAAATATATTCTCTCTCTACTAGGGCTATGAAAACGCACTTAGTAATGGTTCAAGCACCAAGAAGTATTAATGTAGAGCTTAAAAAAGAGATACGCGAAGAACTTGCTGAAAAATATTCACCAAGTTTACCAATTTTTCAAATTAACAAAAAACTTATTGGAGGCATACGCATATTCAAGGATGGTCAAAATGTAGATCACTCTTGGCTTTCACGAGTTTTAAAATTCACTTCATTAACTACCGTTTAATCATTCAACATGTCTAAGGAAACTTTGCAAAACTTTTTATCCAGCCTTCAAGAAGCGGTTGAAAAGACAGAAACAACTCAGTCTAGTACAGAAGAAAATCAAGGTATTATCCAATCTTATAAAGATGGTGTAATTAAAATTCAAGGGCTTAGCGGTCTAAGAATGAATGAAATTGTAGTAATTGAAGGTGTTAATGCTCAAGCATTAGTGATGAACCTGGAACAAGATGCTATTTACGCTTTAGTATTACAATCAAGTCGAGAAATTAGAGAAGGTTTATTTGTAAAAGCCACTGGTAAATTTTTGTCTATCCCAGTAAGCAACGAAATCATTGGTAGAGTGGTAGATGCTTTAGGTGCACCACTAGACGGCAAAGGCGAATATAAATCTGATAAATTAATGCCACACGAAGCTCAAGCGCCAAGTGTAATGCTTAGAAAATCTGTACACGAACCTATGCAAACAGGTATTGCAGCTATCGATGCGTTAATTCCAATTGGTCGTGGGCAAAGAGAACTTATTATTGGCGACAGACAAACTGGTAAAACAACTGTTGCAATTGACACTATCATCAATCAAAAAGGACAAGATGTGATTTGTATTTATGTTGCTATTGCACAAAGAGAAGCCAAAACGGCTCAAGTTGTAGAAAAATTAAAAGAAACAGGGGCTTTAGATTACACAATTGTTGTTTCTGCACCTGCTTCTAGTTCAGCGGTTTTGCAATACCTAGCACCATATGCAGCTTGTGCAATTGGTGAATATTTTATGAATTCAGGCAAACATGTTTTGGTTGTTTATGATGATTTATCTAAACACGCGGTTGCATATAGAGAAATGTCACTATTACTTCGTCGTCCACCAGGTCGTGAAGCTTATCCTGGAGATGTTTTTTATCTTCATTCAAGATTATTGGAGCGAGCAGCAAAACTTAACGATGCCGAAGGAGCTGGTAGTATGACTGCACTTCCTATTATTGAAACTCAAGCAAACGATGTATCTGCTTATATTCCTACAAATGTAATTTCAATTACAGATGGGCAAATATTCCTTGAATCAGACTTGTTTAATAGAGGTATTAGACCAGCCATTAACGTAGGTATCTCAGTATCTCGTGTAGGTGGAGCAGCTCAAACTAAAATCATTAAAAAAGTTTCTGGTACAGCTAAACTAGATTTGGCTCAGTACTACGAATTAGAAGCTTTTTCACAATTTGCATCTGAGTTAGATGAGGCTACAAAAGCAAAACTAACAAGAGGAAAGCGTGTAGTAGAGTCATTTAAACAAAAGCAAAACAATCCGTATGCACTTTGGCAAGAAGTATTTGTTATTTACTCAGCAACAAAAGGCTATCTAGATAAAATCCCTGAAAGCGAAGTAGCAGGAAAATTGGAATCTCTACTTACTTTAGTGGATTCAACTCATCAAGATTTAGTGAAAGAAATCACAACAAAAAAAGAATTAACTGAAGAAATTGAAAATCAAATCAAAGAAATTTTAGACAAAGTTTTTAAATAGTCACAATGTCAGGATCTTTATTAGAAGTTAAAAAGAAAATTAACGGTATACAAAATACCCGCAAAATCACCAAGGCAATGCAATTGGTGGCAGCGAGTAAAATGCGTCAATTTCAAAAAAGAGCTTTGTCGGCTAGATACTTTGTTTTTGATTTATTAAAGGTTTTAGAAAACAATCTAGATCCCAACCACGAAAGTGCATATACAGAAGAGCGAACAGGCGAAAAAACACTTTTTGTTTTATACACTTCCGACAAAGGGCTTTGTGGAGCTTTAAACAACAAACTTATAAATGCCTTATTCCGTTCTGAAAAATGGTTAAACACAACCGAAGAAAACAGAATGCTAATCACAATCGGTAAAAAAAGTAATAATTATGCCAAAACACATCACATACCTGTTTATAAACATTTCACAGGTATACCCGAAAAACTCCATAATATTGATGTAATCGATGTAGTTGATGACATTTTTTCTGCTTGGCAAAACGACGAGCAAATTCAAGAAGTGGTTTTTATTGCCCCTCATTACAAAAATTCATTCACTTTCTACCCTGTAATGAAAACCTTTTTACCATTTTCAAAAGAGGCAATTCGTTCACAATTAAAGGTAGATGAAGATATTGACCCTAATGAAATAGAAGAAGACGATGCAGATAAAAATGGTTTTATGATCTATTCACCATCACAAGAACAAGTACTAGAAAGATTATACGAACAAATTGTTCAATCTGTATTTATTCAATCTTTTTTAGAATTAAAAGCATCCGAGTACTCTAGTAGAATGATCGCCATGCAAAATGCAACAGACTCTGCCAATAGAATTATTGGAAGTCTTAAACTTATCTATAATAAAGCTCGTCAACAAGCCATTACACAGCAAATCGCCGAACTTATCGGCGCTAGTATGGCTCTTGAAGATGCTGAATAATTAAATATCTAAACTCTTATTTGTATGTCAGAAAAAATAGCAAACCCACAAGGTAAAATAGTTCGTATTATTGGTGTAGTAATTGATGTTTATTTTCCAAATCATATACCAAACCAATTCTCAGCTTTGGAAGTGGAGGGTCCAAACGGAAAAGTAGTTTTAGAAGTTCAAACTCATATGGGAAACAACATTGTTAGAACTGTTTCTATGAGTACTACAGATGGTCTTTCAATTGATCAACTAGTAACGGACACACAAGAAGCAATTAGCGTACCAGTTGGAAAAATAACATTGGGAAGAGTATTTAATGTTATTGGTGAAGCGATTGACTTTGGTGATCCAATTCCAGAAAACGCAGAAAGAAGACCAATTCACGCAGATGCTCCAACTTTTACAGAGCAAAATCCTTCAGTTGAAATTTTTGAAACAGGAATTAAAGTAGTTGACCTGCTTTGCCCATTTATTAAAGGTGGAAAGGTTGCACTTTTTGGTGGAGCCGGTGTAGGAAAA
The DNA here is from genome assembly GCA_044228405.1 of Candidatus Altimarinota bacterium. GTDB lineage: Bacteria > Patescibacteriota > Gracilibacteria > UBA1369 > JBGAUX01 > JBGAUX01. The sequence goes on from JBGAUX010000002.1 coordinate 48,874, forward strand.
ACAGTAATTATGCAGGAGTTAATTCATAATGTGGCTTTAAGCCATGGTGGTTACTCTGTATTTGCCGGTGTAGGAGAAAGAACGCGTGAAGGTAACGATCTTATTCATGAAATGAAAGATAGTGGAGTAATTGATAAATTAGCCATGGTGTTTGGCCAGATGAACGAACCACCTGGTGCTCGTATGCGTGTTGCTCTTACGGGGCTTACTATTGCGGAAAAATTTCGTGATGAAGGTAGAGATATTTTGATGTTTGTTGATAACATCTTCCGTTTCACACAAGCCGGTTCTGAGGTTTCAGCCTTATTAGGTCGTATGCCATCAGCTGTAGGTTACCAACCAACTTTGGCAACAGATATGGCTGCCTTACAAGAAAGAATTACTTCTACACACACAGGTTCAATTACATCTGTACAAGCTGTATATGTGCCAGCAGATGATCTTACTGATCCTGCTCCAGCTACAACTTTTGGTCACTTAGATGCGACCATTACACTTTCTCGTAAATTAGCTTCTATGGGTTTATTCCCTGCTGTTGATCCTTTAGATTCAAACTCTACAGCGCTAAAAGCAGAAACTGTTGGTGCAGAACATTATAAAGTTGCCACTGATGTTAGACAAATTCTACAAAGATACAAAGAATTACAAGATGTTATCGCCATTTTAGGTATGGATGAATTATCGGAAGAAGACAAATCTGTTGTAAATAGAGCTCGTCGTGTTGAAAAATTCCTTTCACAAAATTTCTTTGTTGCTGAACAATTTACAGGTACACCTGGTCAATATGTTAAAGTTGCAGACACTGTTCGTTCATTTAAAGAAATTCTTGAAGGCAAATACGATCACATTGATGAGCAAAACTTTTATATGGCTGCTTCAATTGAAGAAGTTATTGAAAGACACAAATCTAAAGCTACTAAATAAATTATGTTTCACTTAACAATAAAAACACCATACGCAGAAGTGTTTACAGGAGAGGTAGAATCACTAAGTTTAAGTTTAGAAGACGGTGATATGCAGGTTTTTGAAGACCATGCATCGGTTACAGGATCTTTAATTTTTTCTCCTGTTGTAGTTGAACAAAAAGACAAAGAAGAAGTTTTTCTTGCTCGACATGGTGTTTTTACCTTTGATAATGAGAATAACACAGCTTCTCTACTCACTTCATATTGCACAAAAAAATCTGAAGTGGATTACAAAACCGTAAAAGAATATGCTGAATTCATTACTAAACAATTAGAAGAAGGTCACGATTTAAGTGAATTCAAACTATTTTATCTAAAGGGTGAAAAAGTTGCCCTAGAAAAACAAATTGAAGAAAGCGAAGAAGCTTAATATTTAAGCGTTTAGCTTACTTGGTATCTAGCTTATAAAGATTGATGTTTGAGCAATAATCTCCATCGTGTTTTTTATAAACCTCATTAGCCTTCATAATAATTTTCATCGCTTCTTTGTTGTCCTTAACCACATAAATACAATTCATATCTTCGGGACTAATTAAGCCTTTTTTCAATGGATACGCCTTTACCCAATTAATAAGCTCTTTCCACATATCACCTATCAAAATCACTGGGATGGGACAAATATGACGCACTTGAATCAATTGCCAAGTATAAAATAATTCCAAACAAGTACCAATTCCACCTGGAGTTACAACAACAACATTTGAAAGTGCCATAAAATTGTCCAACCTATCAGAAAAACGATTAAAATGCTTTTTAATCTCTAAATGCTTGTTATCGTCTGTTTCCCAAGGCAATCTAATAGTTAAACCTATTGAGTCAGCTTTGTTTTTTCTGTCGCCCTCTTCGTGCCCCAGATTCGCTGCACTCATTAATCCTGGTCCACCACCTGTAACAATATCAAAGCCTTGCTCACCAATCATTTTAGATAAATCCTTAACTTGTTTATATACCGTGTCGTTCTCTTGAATTCGCGCAGAGCCAAAAACAGAAACTCTAAATTGATCAATTTTTAGTTCATCTTCCACGGTTTTGGATTTACTATTAAAAAGCGAAAACTGGTTTACCTTAAATTTAAGCTTAGTTTTAGTGTTTTTAAAAGGCATAATATGTGTTTATTTGTTTTTGTTTAGTAGTTTTTTCAAACTAATAAAACATTATACCACAAAAAAGAGATTAAGCAAAGGGTTGGCGTGCACTTAAAGTTTATGCTCCTCTCGCAACATCTCAATTTCATCCCTTAAATCAGCCGCTTTTTCAAACTCCATATTTTGTGAAGCCAAGTCCATTTGCACCTCTAACATATCCACAATCCGCTTAATTTCATCTTTTGGAACCTTATTTGGATCAAATTTTCTCTTTTTCCTGTCACTACCCTCTTTTTTACCCATACTTATGTCTTTAACAGCTTTAATAATGGTTTCAGGGGTAATGCCATGTGCCTCGTTATGCGCAACTTGCTTAGCTCTGCGCCTTTCAGTTTCTCCAATAGCCGCCTTCATCGCATCTGTCATTCTGTCGGCAAACATTGTTACATGCCCATTCACATTACGAGCAGCACGCCCAATAGTTTGAATTAAAGCCGAGGTAGAGCGCAAAAATCCTTGTTTATCGGCATCCATAATTGCAATAAACGAAACTTCAGGTAAATCCAATCCTTCTCTTAACAAGTTAATACCAACCAAAACATCAAATTTCCCAAGTCTCAAATCGCGCAAAATCTCAATACGCTCCATAGTATCAATGTCCGAATGTAAATATTTAACTTTAATACCAGCATCAGTTAAAAATTCTGTTAAATCTTCTGCCGATCGTTTAGTTAAAGTAGTGATCAAAACTCTTTCGTTACGCTTAACAGTTTCACTAATATTCTTCAAAATATTCTCAATTTGCCCCTTAGAAGGGTGCACTTCTACCACTGGATCAATAAGACCAGTTGGCCTAATAACCAGTTCCACAACTTCTTTTCCAGACTTTTCAATTTCATATTTTGCAGGTGTAGCAGAAACATACACAGCTTGATTTATATGCTTTTCAAATTCTTCAAACTTAAGTGGACGATTATCATGAGCCGAAGGTAAACGAAATCCGTGCTCAATAAGCGTTTGTTTGCGCGAATAATTACCGTTATACATACCGCCAATTTGAGGAACGGTGATGTGTGATTCATCAATAAACATCAAAAAATCATCAGGAAAATAATCCAACAAAGTAGCAGATTGTTCGCCTGGTTGACGCAAATTCAAGAAACGAGTGTAATTTTCTATACCCGAACAATAACCGGTTTCTTGCAAAATTTCTAAGTCATACTCTGTTCTTGTTCTTAAACGCTCAGCCTCAATATTTTTGCCAATAGACCTTAAATAAGCGTATCTCTCCTCCATTTCTGCACGAATACCAGCAATAGCTCTCTCTACTTTTTCGCCAGTTGTTACATCATGTTTAGCTGGAAATATTTTAATTGATTGAAGTTCTTGCATTTCCTCGCCCGTAAAAGCATCAGCTTCAGTAATTCTTTCAATTTCATCACCAAAAAATTCAATACGGAAAATATTATCTCTATCTCGTGGAAAAATCTCAATCGTGTCGCCCAAAACATGAAACATACCATGTCTAAATTCCATTGCCGAGCGTGTATATTGCAAATCCGCCAAGTGGCGCAAAAGCTTATCGCGCTTTCTTTCTTCACCAACCTTAATTTCTATAGCTAGGTTTTCGTAACTTTCAACAGAACCCAAGCCATAAATACACGATACAGAAGCCACAATTAGGGTGTCCTTTCTTGTTAAAAGGTTGATAGTTGCAGCATGACGGTACTTATCAATCTCTTCATTAATTGAGGCGTCTTTTTCAATATAGGTGTCGGAACTCGGTAAATAGGCTTCTGGCTGATAATAATCATAGTAAGAAACAAAGTAGCTAACGGCATTATTTGGGAAAAATTCCTGAAACTCAGTACAAAGTTGAGCCGCCAAAGTTTTATTATGTGCTAAAACTATAGTTGGTTTTTGTACTTGTTGCACCACAGAAGCCATAACAAAAGTTTTTCCCGTACCAGTAGCACCCAAAATTGTTTGATGTTTTTTGCCTTTGTTAACATTGTCCACAAGCCTTTCGATGGCTTTTGGCTGGTCACCTGCTGGTTGAAAATTGGAAACTAACTGAAATTTCTGCATTAACGCGTATAATAATGGAATTTGACACCAAACCACTCTAATGATTTTATGATAAAAGTTCAAGTTCTATCTATGATTGATATTAATTCCACATTGGAATTCGTTAAAAATTTAGCTGTAGAAACGGGTAAAATGACCCTCGAAGCTCAAAATAAAGATTTTGAAGTTAGCTTTAAAAGTGCCAAAAACTTGGTTACAGAAGTGGATTTAGCGGCAGAAAAGATGATTACCGAGGCTATTGAGGCCCAATTTCCCGATCATAATATTTTAGGAGAGGAGGAAGGCCAAAAGGCCAAAAACAGCGATTACGACTGGATTATCGATCCAATAGATGGAACGACTAACTTTGCACACAAACACCCGTTTTACGGCGTTTCTATAGCTCTGTACCATAAGCAGACACCTATAATAGGCGTGGTTTACGCCCCCTACCTAAAAGAGCTCTTTTGGGCGAGTAAAGGTGGCGGCGCCTACTTAAACGATAAAAAAATAGCTATTTCTAGCGTTACAGACCCTACACAAATGCTAACTTGCACCGGTTTCCCATCTAAGAATCGTGAAGAAAACTTAGTATATTTGCATAAAATGATAGCAACAGCCCAGGCTGTGCGCCGTTGTGGCGCCGCCACCCTCGATTTTTGCTATGTAGCCTGCGGTCGTTACGATACTTTTTGGGAAATTGGCCTGCAACCCTGGGATATTGCTGCGGGTCGTTTAATTTTAGAAGAAGCGGGCGGTATTTTAACTCAATTAAGCGGAGAACCAATTAAAGTATTCGAAAAACAATCCATTTTAGCTGGCAACCAAAAACTCCATCAAGTTATTTTAGACTTATTCAAATAAAAATGGTGTCCACGGCGGGATTGACTACTAAGCTATTTGAAATTTATTGCAAAATTATACATACCCATACTGCAAAGACCTTGCAGTTTTCCGGATTGCGTTGTACCCAAATCAATAACCTCTTCTCCCGTTGGTGGTAAAACATTGCTATAGCCGATTGCTTTGATCACCAATGCTGCCGAACAATCGTATGTGCCGTTTGTTTTGACGATCAATTTTGTTGGTATGTTTGCTTGCGCCGTAGAGACTTTGGGCGAGTATCCACCACGAGCATTTATGGTAACATACTGAATACCATCTCTTATTTCGACATTTTGCGTGGACTGAGTGCCAGTTGAATCCAGATTTTTATTTGACTGTCCAAAAAACACAATACCAATGCCTATGGCAAGCACGACCGTGATGATAACTGAAGTAGTTTTATTCATATACTAATTATATGTTAAATAGCGGATTAATGATTCCGAGCCCGGCGAGTCCCGACAAAAGAGCAAACAGTCCAAGGCCAATTACAACAATGCCGGCTGATTTAAAAAACAAAGGAGCATGTTTACCTTGGGCAAACGAAGCTGATCCAAACGAAAGAAACGCGAGCATCGGCAATGTTCCGAGAGCGAACGCAAACATTATCAAAAGACCTGCCAGGAAAGATCCACTGCTAAGCGAGGCAACCTGCATTGATTGCGTGAAGCCACAAGGCAAGAAAAATGTAGCAAAACCCAGAGTAAGGGGTGTTAAAGTTTTGTGCTCAATGCGCCTAAAAAAGTTAAACAGCCCTAAAGGCAATGCGATTTTATTTTTTGCAAACACCCCAACCAGGTTTAAACCCAAAAGCAACATTACTAACGATGCCAAGAGTCCCAATATTGCCGTAAATGTAAAATTAATACCTATTGCGCTACCTATTACCCCAAGCACTCCTCCCAAGACTGCAAAGCCAACAAGTCTTGCCGTATGAAAAAGCACGAAAGTCTTTGTGTCGCTCACATTGTCCTGCGATATCTTTGCCGAGAGCGACAAGACAAGTCCGCCAACGATAGCAAGACAGCTTGAAACCGATGCGATTAAGCCGATGATAAAGCTGGTGACAGGAGTTATTTGCCCACCGATTCCGATATTGAGAATGCCTGATTTTTGAAGCAGGAAAAACAAAATCAAAAATCCGAAGCCTATCGGCAAGGCTTGCCAAATCACATCCCCATTCGGTTTTCCTTTTGCCAGTCTTTCAACCGACACAATATACCCATTCGATTGAATTTTACTTGTCAGAACTTGTGCAAGTTCTTCGGAAGTTCGACTATCATCGGTTTCAATTTGCAAAACTTCTTTCTTTAAATCAACTCGAGCATTTTGAATAAAATCCTGCTCGTTTAAAGCGTCTTCGATAAAGATTTTGCATGACGGGCAATGAGTGCCTGATACATAAAAAGTATATGTATTCATAGTTATAATTTTTTGGTTTTAATTCGGAGCGAGTTCGAAACTACTGACACCGACGACATTGCCATGGCAAATCCGGCAAAAATTGGGTTTAGCACCCAGCCAAAGATCGGATAGAAAACTCCCGCAGCCAGTGGAATGCCCACAATATTGTATATAAAAGCCCAAAATAGATTTTGTTTGATACCTCTCATTGTGATCTTGGAAAGATTGATCGCTTTGACCAATTTTGAGATGTCTCCGCCCAAAAGAGTAATACCGGCTGATTCTATAGCCACATCTGTTCCCGTACCCATGGCAATACCTATATCGGCCTGTGCGAGAGCGGGAGCATCATTCACGCCATCGCCCGCCATTGCAATTGTCCTACCTGTGCGTTGAAGTAGCTGTATTTTTTCAAGCTTATCTTGAGGTAACACATGAGCAACAACATCATCAATACCTACGAGCGAAGCGATATACTTAGCGGCTTTTTCGTCGTCACCTGTGAGCATAACAACTTTAATCCCCAGTTTATGGAGATCGGCAACGGCTTGCTTCGCCTCCTCCTTTATTTCATCGGCCACCATCACAAAACCGAGCACCTTTTCTTTTGTTGCAAGAATAACAGGTGTTTTGCCTTGTGAAGTGAACTCATTCAATTTTGCAGAATCAAAAGGAAGTTTTAGGTCACTTACAAGCTTTGCATTACCAACAAAGTATTCGGTTTCCTGAATTGAACCTTTTAGGCCTTTACCCTGTATCGCTTCAAATTCTGAAGTCTCCAACAACGAGATCTTTTTTTCTTTTGCATAGTTTACAATCGCATGTGCAATTGGATGCTCGGACTTCTTCTCTAATGAAGCGATAATCGACACCAGCTCATCATCATTCAAATCGGAGATGTTCTGCACATCTACCAAAGTCGGTTTACCTTTGGTAATCGTTCCGGTTTTATCAACTACAACAGTGTCTACCTTGTGAAGTTTTTCGAGAGTAGCCGCATCTTTAATGAGAATACCCTCTTTTGCCCCCTTGCCAACTCCCACAATAATAGCGGTTGGCGTGGCAAGTCCGAGAGCGCATGGACATGCAATTACAAGAATTCCAACAAATGAGACGAGGCCGAATGAAAGCGCCTGTGAAAATCCCAAGTATTGCGAACCTATAACGAGCCAGGCGCCGAGTGTAAGAAAAGCGAACACAAGCACAATAGGAACAAATACAGCAGAAATTTTATCCGCCAATGCCTGAATAGGTGCCTTGCTTCCTTGAGCCTCCTCAACCATCTTAACAATCTGAGCAAGCAAAGTTTTAGAGCCTACTTTTGTAGCCTTAAATGTGAATGAACCACTGGTGTTAATAGTCCCGGACACAACACTATCGCCAACTTTTTTTTGTGCAGGCATTGGTTCTCCGGTCACCATTGATTCATCAATAAAAGAACTTCCTTCGGTTATAACACCATCCACTGGAATTTTTGCCCCGGGTTTAACAATAATTAAATCTCCGTATTTCACATCATTTACCGGGATTTCCACCTCTTTGCCGTCTCGAATAACAAGCGCGGTTTTAGCCTGTAGATTGAGAAGTTTTTCAATGGCATCCCCTGTTTTTGTCTTTGAACGTGCCTCAAGGTATTTTCCGAGAGTAATAAAAGTAATAACAACAATAGTTACATCATAATATTGGTATTCAACATTTATAAAAGGCCTAAGTATATCCTCAAAAGCGCTAACGGCAAAACTGTATAGAAAGGCTGCAACCGTGCCGATGCCGATCAGCGTATCCATGTTGGCCTTGCCATATCGAAGAAATCGATAAAAACCAAGCAAATACGGCTTACCAACAACGAAAAGAATATATGTCGCAAACACAGGAAGTAGATGATGAAAAAATTCTTCCAGCGTATAGCTCATTTCAGAGACAATGCCATATTTGGCAAGGATCTCCCAAACCATAACGAGAGCCGCAAAAATCGCGATAGGGATCGCTGAAAGCACCTTTGTTCGCATATCAGCCACCTCGGCCAGCTTTTCTTTTTTTGATTGGTTTAGTCCCAGATGAGCAGCGTGCTCGTCGGCCGACATACCCATTTCCTCGGCTGTTGCGGGAATCTCCAAAGAATACCCCAAGGGCTCAATATGCTTTGAAAGCTCCTGCGGATTTGTTTTTGACGGATCAAAAGAAACTTTGGCTTTTTCCGTGCCATAGTTTACTTCGGCCGATTGTACGCCTGTAATTTTTTTGAAAGTCTTTTCTATAACCGATGAACATGAGGCACAGTGCATTCCTTTAACTTTATAAGTTTGTGTATGCATATTATTTTCTCTTAAGTTTATAAACTTTAATAATTTCCTCCTTAGCTTTTTGGGTTTGGCCGGATTGCACCTGATGAACAACACAGTGACCAAGGTGATTTTCAAGAAGTAAGTCTTCAACATTAGACAAGCCCTGTTTTACTGCCGATGTCTGGGTAATCACATCAATGCAATAAGTATCGTTTTCCACCAATCGTTGAAGCCCCCGAACCTGACCTTCTAAAAGCTTGAGTCGGCGCACCACTTTCACCTTACTGTTATCGTCCATGTATTTCATATGAAACAAGCATACCCCCAGGGGGGTATGCTTGTCAAATTCTTTCAACTTTTTCGCTCAACTTTATTATGGTGTCCACGGCGGGATTCGAACCCACGACCTCAGCCTTCGCAGGGCTGCGCTCTATCCAGCTGAGCTACGTGAACACATCGTAAAGCCGGCTTATTCTAGGCAAAATAAGGCTCAAAGTAAAGCTTAAATAGCACTACGCACGCAAACTGGCTATAGCTTTTTTTCTATCTTTCGAACCAAATATATAAGAACCCGCAACTAAAATGTTTGCCCCTGCCTCTATGGCAATTTTTGCAGTTTCTGCAGTAACGCCCCCATCCACTTCAATATCTAAATTTGGCATCAATTCTCGCAATTCAATAATTTTTGGCACTGCATTTTCAATAAATGATTGGCCTCCAAAGCCAGGATTAACCGTCATAATCAATACTTGATCCAAATCTTCCAATACATTTTCTAAAGTCACCAAAGAAGTAGCTGGATTTAAAGAAACTCCAACTTTCACTCCATAATCTTTTATTTGATGAATAATTCTGTGCAAATGTGTACAAGCTTCTTGATGCACAATAATCAATTTAGCGCCTGCATCAACAAAATCTTTAATGTAATCTTGTGGTCTTTGAATCATCAAATGCGCTTCCATCAACAATTTTGTCTTGATCATACGCATAATTGGCGCACCCAAAGTAATATTTGGCACAAAATGACCATCCATAACATCTACATGTAATCTGTCACAATAAGGCTCCACTGTTTTAATATCAGCGTTTAAATTGCCGAAATCAGCAGAAAGTATTGAAGGTGCAATTTGAATTTTTGGTTTCATTATTCTTTTGGTTCAATTTTAGCAACACGACGAACATGTCTTTCTTCATCTACTTCAAAATCAGTACTAAAAAATTTATCTGTAATTGCAAAAGCTTCTTCCTGAGAAATAACTCTCTCACCCATACATAAAACATTAGCATCATTATGTTTTCTACTCATTTCTGCCATATACTCATTTGTACACAAAGCAGCACGAATTCCTTTAATTTTATTAGCAGCCATAGAAACTCCAATTCCACTTCCACAAATTAAAATCCCTTTAGAAGAATTATTTTCAACAACCTTTTCACTTACTTCTCGCGCAATATCTGGATAATCAGTTGGTATATCTTCAAACACACCTAAATCTATAATAGTAAATTTACCAGACTCTTTTAAATGCAACTCAAGAGCATTCTTTAGTTTGTAACCTCCGTGATCTGAACCTATATAAATACGCATGATATTTTTTAATTATACATGGATTATAGCACAAACTAGCGCTGAACACCACTTACAGACCGGCCTTCGAAAACATTTTTCACTATGTGTGCCAATAAACTTGCTGTAGAAAGAACCTTTAAGCCTTTAAATTGTTTCTCACTAGGCAAAGGAATTGTATCGGTTACCACTACTTCTTTAAAATTTGCTTCTTTTAATCTTTCCACTGCAGGGTCAGAAAAAACCGCATGAGTAGCGGCTAAATACATATCTTTTTCGGCACCAGCACCTAATAATGCTTTTTTTGCAGCACAAACAGAGCCAGCAGTATCAATCATATCATCAAAAATCAAACAAACTTTGCCTTCAACATCACCCACAACATGCGAAGCTTCTGCCACATTGTGTTTAGGACGCACCTTATGTATTAACGCAATAGGACAGCCCAATAAATTTGCAAATCTTCTTACATCTTTTACGCCACCCGCATCTGTAGCTACCACAACCAAATTTTTAAGGTTTTTCTTTTTAAAATAATCTGCAAACAAATGATGTGTACCCACATGATCAACAGGGAAGTCAAAAAATCCTTGTTCTTGATCGCTATGCAAAGAGATAGTAATTAAGTTATCTGCACCAGCTTTTGCAATTAAATTAGCAATCAACTTGGCAGTGATTGGTTCCCTAGCAGAAGCCACGCGATCTTGTCTGCCATAACCATAATGAGGAATAATTACATGAATTTTTTCTGCTGAAGACCTCTTAAATGCATCGAGCATTACAAACAATTCCATCAAGTCCTCATTCACATTATTCGTGCATGTTTGAACAATAAACACCTCCGATCGACGCACAGTTTCCAAAGGCTTCGCATAAATTTCTCCGCACGCAAAACGAGAAATCTCCATTGGAGACAACTTAATTCTTAAACTCTTAGCTATACTACTCGCAAGCTGAGGATGAGAAGTTCCCGAAAAAATCTTGAGTTTTACAGATGGCATATGCTTTTTTGCTTGGGCAATTTATAACACATCAAGCCAATTTAATCAAAGACTTCAATTTCTTTAATAACGAATTTTTGTCCAAACCAGCTTTTGTATATATCAATTCCTTTTTATTTGAATCAGTAAAATCTTCAAATCCAAAAATGAAAAGTCTAGTTGGATACTTTTCCGCGAAAAGTTTGGCAAGCATTGAGCCCAGGCCGCCGAGCACAAAATGATCTTCTACCACAGCAGACACCTTTGTTTCACTGGCATATTTAATGATCACTTTCTCATTAAGAGGCTTAAGTGAAGACACATTAACAATTTTTAAATTGATATCATCGCGCTTTAATTCATCCGCAATCTGTAAAAGTGGCTTCAACATTGCCCCATAAGAAAACACGGTTATATCACTTCCCTTGCGCAAAACATCAACATTACCTTCTTTAAATGTAGTTTTTTTAGCAGGAATCTCAGCATCTTCATCAAAAGAAATTCTAATATAAACAGGACCAAAAATTTGAGCCGCTTCTTCTAAAACATGCTTTAATTCTTCAGAATTAGCTGGAGCAAAAACCTTCATATTTGGCAATGAAAGGATTAAAGAAAGATCATCAATGGCATGATAAGCAGGTCCTTGTTGATTCAGAGTTGTGCCCGCATCTAAGCCAATTAATTTAACATTTAAATTTGGGTAAGCAATCATATCTCTCACCTGTTTATACCCAGATGCCAGTAAAAAAACAGCATCCGCACAAACAAACGGCATTTTGCCTCTCAAGGTTAATGCTGACGCAAAAGCGAGAGCACTCTGCACAGAAACACCTTGAGGCCAATATCTATCTTCATAGTTTTTAGCAAAGATTTCCATTTTTGAGCCTGGCGAAATCACAGGATTAACTAGGCATAAATTTTTATACTTAGCCCCTAGCTTTAAAAGATTTTCATCTACTAATTTGTTTACAGATCTCATCATATGATTATTTTAAAACGACTTTATCACCCACATTAAAAGCATTTTTATCTGCCAACCCAGCATTTATTTCCAGTACATACTGCGAATTATCGGCTCTATACAAAGCACAATCTTTATCCTCTTTTGCCCCACAAGGTTGTACATTTTTATCAATTTTAACGATTTCCCAATTACCATTTATAAAAATAATATCCAAAGGCAATAAAGTATCTTTCATCCAAAATGTTTGAATATCTGGCTTCGAAAAAAGAAAAACCATACCTCGACTATCCAACATTTCATCCCTATTCATCAATCCCTTTGCCCTCTCTTCGGTTGTATTTGCCACCTCTACATCAAATTCAAAAACACCTTGAGCAGTTTGCACTTCTAGTTTTTGCAAATCGCCACCCTGCAAACCACATCCAGTTAAAGCCAAAAATATAACAAAGCAAATTATTTTTTTCATCTAGTTATTTTTTAAAATCTTTTGTGCCTCTTTAAATTCATTTGCCGAAAATTTAGAAACAAAGTAACCCGGATTTTTTTCTGCAAAAGATATTCCTTGCCCACTAACAGTGTTAACCCATAAGCAAACTGGCTGTTTTTGTATTCTCCAAGCTCGTCCAATTGCATCTAAAATTTCACTATAATCGTGCCCATTTACAACTTGTATAACCTTAAATCCAAAAGCCTCTATTTTTTGTTGAATTGGCATAACATCACGCAAACTTTTTACAAAACCATCCATTTGCAAACCAGCACTATCAATAATTAAAACCAAATTATCGCATTTATTTTGACTAGCCATCAATAAACTCTCCCAAAATATACCTTTCTGCAATTCATAATCAGCACACATAGCATAAACCATATTGCTAGCTTTTTCTCTTTTTAAACTCGAAGCTAAGCCCACAGCAAACGCAACCCCTTCGGCGTGACTACCTGCAGTATGCACAACTCCAGGCACTTTTCTATTGGGTGTAAACTTTAAATTTCCACCCGCCACATAATCCTTTAATGTATCTTTTTTGAAAAAATTCAAATCAGCCAACACGGCATATTGTGCTAGCAGACCCTCAATTTTAGACATTACAAAATAATCCTGCTTATCCCAACCTGGTTTTTTTGCGTCAAAAGATAAAATTTTTTCATCGCCAACTTTGCCGTAATACAAAGCAATTAAAATATCCAAACATGAAAAAGACGCGCCTAAATAGCCAAAATCAGCCTTGTGTATGGTGTTCATCACCAGCTCTCTTAGCTCTTTTCCCTTAGTTTGAAGTTGAGATATTTTCATGTAAAAGCAAGAATCTATACTTCAATTTTACATAGATAAAACTATTCAACAAGCGTAAAACCCAATTCTTCCAAACCATCCTGCACAAACTTCCGCTTAGCTATTTCAGGATGAGGAATAGTTAAATTTTCTGTATCAATAAACAAATCTTCGTAAATCAAAATATCAATATCAATTATGCGTGACCCCCATTTTTTTTGACGCACCCTGCCCATCGCCTCTTCTATCGACAAGCATTTTTTCAATAATTGAAAAGGACTTAAATCACTTTTCACCTTTAAAACTTGGTTTAAATATTGAGGTTGAACTAAGGCTCCTAACGGCTTTGTTTCAACAACTCTCGATGAATTTAACACCTCAATTTTGGCCTCATTTAAAAGCTTAATCGCTGTTTCCAAATTGTCCTCTCTATTACCCAAATTTGTCCCCAAACCCAAATATATTGTGGCCATATTAAAATTCAACATTAACTTTTTCGCCTTTATAAATAACTGATGAATCTGCCGTTTCCCATAATTGCAGTTCAGCCAAACGAATTGTTTCGGTTGAATGCATCATGTCTAAATTTTCATTATCTTTAATGTATTTTTTTAATTCTTCTGCAATGTTTGGATCGTCCAATTCTTCTTTTAACATATTGGGTAAATCGGCCAAACGACGCCAAATCCAAACTATAACTCTTTCCGCAGAAGGATTTTCAATAAAATCATTTAAAAGTCGATGATCCAAAGTGTCCAAAATATGTTTTTTGACTAGTCGTTTTAAAACCACAAAATCAATAACCAATCCATTAGACTGAATATCGCCCTCTACAGTAACTCGCAATTTATATGTATGACCGTGTAAATGCTCACATTTACCATAATACTTGGTTAAAAAATGCGCGCTATCAAAGGAAAAATCTTTAGAAACTAACATAGTGATTGTTTAAACAAAGCCAAAATAACTCGTAAAAAGTTTAAAGTAAAGCTTGTACAGTTTGCTTCACATCATGAACACGCACAATGCTAGCACCATTTTCAACGCAATCCTTTGCGGTTTTAATGGAAGCCTCTAAGCGATCTTTAACATCTCCTCCTAAGAAAGATTTTCTCGATGTACCAACTAAAATGGGGCACCCAAGTGTATTTAATTCAGCCAGTCTATCTATGATTTCAAAGCTATATTTAGCTACAGAGCTAACAAAACCACCCATGCCTGGGTCAACAATAATTCGACTTTTATCAACACCATTAGCCACCAAAAATTCTATTCTTTTTTGTAGAAAAGTTTTAATAGTTCCCACTACATTATCGTATTCTTGAGCAAAAGCAGTGGTGCGTGGCCCCAAATCTTTTGAATACATAATTACAATCGGCACATTAAATTCATTCAAAACTTTCAGCATATTTTGTTCATCAAACCTAAGTGCGCTAACGTCATTAACCATATTGGCGCCTGCCAAAATAGCTTCTTTAGCCACTTGAGATTTACAAGTATCTATTGAAATAGTGACATTTTTATCAAATTCCCTAATAGCACGAATAACTGGAATCACTCTTTTCAATTCCTCTTCCACACTCACATCTTTTGATCCAGGACCAGAAGATTCGCCACCAATATCAATAATTTTGGCACCGTCTTCTATCATTTTTAGTGCTTGCTTAAGCGCTTCACCAACAGCCAAATACTGCCCTCCATCCGAAAAAGAATCAGGCGTCACATTCAAAATGCCCATTATTAAAGACTGCTTCATGTTAACAAATTAGGCAGATTCTCTTTCCATAACTTAATTAAATTTGCAGTTACAGCACCAGGAACAGTCGCATTTACTGGAAAATCATCAATATGACTAACCGGTATTACGCTCCTAATTGAATTAGTTAAAAATATTTCATCAGCCTCGTAAAAAGATTCCTTATAGCATCTCTCAAAAATAAGACTATAACCAGCTTTTACAGCTAGCCCTAGTAAAACTTCTCGCACAGTGCCCGACAACATATCCATTTCTGGCACATGAATTTCGTTATTTTTAACAAAATAAACATTTGTTATAGACCCCTCCGTAATATACCCATCGGCATCAACAAAAAGAGCTTCGTATGCACCTTTGGGAATCATAGTTTGCTTTGCCTTAACCATTGGCACCAAACTTATAGACTTAACTTCTGGCAAGGCTCTCGAAAAGGGCACAGTAATAACTTTTACACCACTTTCATAATTCTCTATTGGCTCGGGCTCTAGCTCGTTTGCCAAAATCACCATAGTTGGATTTTTGCAGGTATCAAAAGTAAAATTATTTTCTCCTCTTGTTAATGTCACACGAATTCTGGCTTCTTTTAAATCATTTTTAGCTATCAACTCTTTAATGAAAGTATAAATTTCACGCTCCGAATATGGCAAATTAAGCTTTAATACATCAGCAGACCGCTTAAGCCGCTTATAGTGAGCCTCATAATTAAAAATTAAACCACCATAAGTTCTTAAAGTTTCATAAATACCATCTCCATACAAAAACCCGTGATCAAAAATTGATATTTTTGCATCTTTGGAGTCAATAAATTCGCCGTTAAGAAAAACTGTAGACATAAAAACAAGCTAATTGCACCATTAGAGTACCATGTTTTTTTAAGCCGACAAACTCATAAATAAAGCTTTCGCCTTATCAAAACTTTCTTCATATTCCTCTTTAGCACTCGAATCCACAACCACCCCTCCGCCTGCGCCAAAATAAAAACTACCATCGCGATTCAACAAGGTTCTAATCATAATATTAAAATCCATATTACCATTAGCCGAAAAATAGCCTGCAGAGCCACAATAAACAGCACGCTTTACTTTTTCCAAATCAGAAATAATCTCCATTGTTCTCCTTTTTGGACATCCTGTAATAGATCCACCCGGAAATAAAGCCTTAAAAACATCCAAATTATCTTTATCCTCATGCAATTTTCCCTCCACCACAGAATAGGTGTGAAGCACATGAGACAACTTCATGATTTTGCGATCGATTGTAACTTTCACGCTCCCAGTTTGACAAACTTGCCCTAAGTCATTACGCGCTAAATCAACAATCATAGCTAATTCGGCCTTATTTTTTTTAGAATTAAGAAGAATTTCAGCCTTTTCCTTGTCTTCTGCAACTGTATTTCCTCGCTTTACCGTGCCCTTAATTGGACATGTTTGCACAACTCCATCATAAACAGACACCAAGCGCTCTGGCGAAGAACTAATCACAGTAAAATCTGGATGCTGAAAAAAACACGCCTGCTGTGAGGGGTTGATTTTGAAAAGTTTTTTGTACACCAACCAAGAATCAATATCCGATTTAAGCTCAAACTGCTGAGCAAAATTAACCTGATAAGTTTCACCGGCTAAAAGACTATTTTTTATTTTTCCAATGCATTTTTCATACTGTTCTAAAGTTAAATTAGATTCAATTTTCGGTTCTTTTTGAAAATTATCATTCTTTTTCACTGCATTAACATTAGTATTGATGCTCGTTTCACGATTATCAAAATCATCTTCAAGTTGCTCAATAAAGGCTTGTGCATGCGCCTCAGTTGGCCCCAAAGCCAAAAACCACAACTCATTATTAGTTTTATTAAAAGCAACAATTTTATTAAACCAACCAAAATAAACATCTGGACATTGCACCAGTGTTTTGCAATCACTTTTAATTAAAGCCATCTCCAAGCCAAAATCATAAGAAAAAAATCCGCAAGCGCCACCAACAAAAGGAGGCAAATTCAAATTTAAATCCAATTCACCCTCAATACCATACTCATCATTCAACTTTTTGATATGCCCAAAAATGTCCCCACTCAATTGCTCTTGGTCACATTTAATTTCATCATCAAAATAAGAAAAGTTTTTTTGACTAATCAACTTTCCATTTTTCTCTAAAACTACAGCTGGATTACACCCGATAAACGACCATCCCGCTTCCTCTCCACCACTTTCTAACAAAAAAGAGTGGGGCTTTTTAAACCTTTCAAAAACCTCGTGAGGGATTTCATTTTTTAATAATTTGCGTTTCTTATAAGCAAAAATTTGCATATAGGCTAAGCCTTTTCGTCTTCTGAGTATACATGTTCGTATTCTGATTTTTGATACCCATACAACTCATCGGCCTTAAAAAATCTTGGTACTTCAAGTTGTGCAGACTCCACAGAATCAGAAGCGTGAACCACATTACAACCCATACTCATAGCCAAATCACCACGAATTGAACCTGCATCAGCTTCACGAGCTTTAGTAATTCCACACAAAATTCTAATTGCTTTTACAACTTCCAAACCTTCCAAACAAATCACCACAACTGGCGAACTTTGCATGAATTTGCTTATTCCAGGGAAAAAAGGCTTGTCGCTAATATGCGCATAGTGTTCACGCAAAACCACTTCATCCAAAGACATCATTTTTATACCTATAACTTTTAAGCCCTTAAGCTCAAATCTTTGCAACACATTACCAATTAAACCTCTTTGTACAGCATCTGGTTTAATAAGTACTAAAGTTTTTTCTTGAATTCCATCAAAAGGAAGAGACATAAATATTGGTTAGCTAATAGATCGCGCGCATTCTAACCAATGATTATACTATAAGCAAGACTACCAATTAAAGTTTTTGATTAGTCGGCGGCGTTTAAGCAAAGCAATCAAGTCGTAAACAAAATAACTAGCAAAAACTGCAAGCATAAAGCCATAAATTAGCCATGCCGACACTCCCGTAAACTGTGTAAAGATATAACCTCTAACCAAATATAGTACTGTCAAACTCACAACTTGAGTGAGAATAAAGATAAAAATTGATTTCATAATGTTTTGAATTAGTAAATTTAACCTAACAACGATTCTGCTAACCTACGACCGGAATCGGACCTTAGCAACTCTGAACCAGAAAGTCCACTGCGAGCTGCAACTGTCGCAACTTGCGGCAAATGCATGTTTTCTTCCATAAATTCTAATGCATCTTGACCTTTCTCGTCTGCCTTAGCCAACAAAGCTTCTTCCATTTGTTTTGCTTGTAAATATTGAGCAACCATTTCATCAACTGCTCTAGGTTGGCGGTCGCCTGCTTGTATAATTCTTTCTGCACCCCAAACCACCCCTTCACCTGCCATTTTTACACCTTTACCAGCATATTCAGCAACATCCAAAGGCGTAATGTTTCCTTGGCTAATAACTGAAGCCAAAATCATTGGCACAGTAGCTTTTTCCATCATGCCAAGCACCCTGCTTGTTGTTTTAGATGCATAACCCTTAATCGCTCCACCTTTCACGGATTTTGAACCTTGTTTCAAAACATCGGACATAGTAACTTGACCCATTAAGCGAGCTTCTTTTGCCTCTAATGAAGCTACTTTCTTTTCCAATTTATATAATTTACCTCTTTCTATAATACTAGCCGTACCACTGGCAGCTTTTGATTTCAAAAACGCCACACTCTCACGAGTTGTAGCTAAAGCACCTCTTGCATGTTCAAGTTGTTTTGGTTTACTAAACAAACTCCCCAAGCCAGAAAATCCTTTTCCAATTCGCATAATTAAAGATTCCTCTTTACCCACATTCACTGCTGCCTTTATTCCTTTTCGACCCTTAATAATAGTGGCCAAACCAGCTCTCACAAAGTAACCTCCAAAAACATCGGCGACTAATCCTAAAGCTCCAAATCCCATATAAGAAGCCCTTTCCATTTTACTTAATTTATTACCAGCTAAATCGTAACCATTATAGCCCAAACCAAAATCCATTATACCACCTAAGTATGGAACAAAAGACAAACCCGCCTCTGTAACCATTAAACTAGTTTTTTCAAGCCCTTGGTTTTGCTCAAAACCTCTTTTAACAGCCATACCAATACCAAAAATAGGCAAAATTGCCTTAGGCCCCCAATACTTAGTTTCCCCAATTAAACTACCAGAATTTTTTCGGATTTCATCAATTTGAATCTTTGAAACATCTCTTCCTCTTAATTGCATTTTTCGCACCTTTTCACTTGGCTCCAACACTCTAGTAATCAACTTATCTCTTACAGCTAAAATCTCATGATTCAATTTACCTTGCAACTGAGTAAGCTCAGCTACATGTTCAGCCGTATTAATTTTAATTTTACCAAAAGCCTCTTCTAGTGGCATAGCAGTATCAAAACCACCAAGCCATTTTCTAAGTAAATCTTTAGTTTCAGTATTAACACTTAAATCGCCAAGAGTCTTACCTGAAATTTTGCCCGTCGATTTCTCTACCTGCCGTAAAATTTCGCCTTGTCTTCCCAGTTCATCAGCCATCATACTGAATCTTTTTTCAACAGCATGTACAGTTTCTTGATAAGCAACTGCCCTTTTATTACGTTCAGCAAAATGAACACCGCCCATTTTTTCCGTCTTCAAATCAAAACCATCAATACTAGAATCTAATTCTTTAATTAATTCAAAAGCAGACTTACCAGCATCTGTGCCTAGTTTTTTACCCAGATCAAATTCAATCTTAACAGCTTTATCCACATACTTTTTTGCTTCACGAGCTACACTTGCCCTATGTCCATTATGGGGATCCCAATATTCCAATACAGCCCCACCCACACCATGTTTAACCACATTATAACTCTTCTTTATTCGCCCTATATAACTAGGAGCTGTCATCAACCAGTCACGAGATAAATCCTTATCACCAAACATTGCAAAAGCAACTTGAGAAACTCGCATATTATCAACATCAAACTGAGCTTTTAAAGTTGCCTCATCCTCCTTACTTAAATTAGGCATTCTATCTATGGCATCGTCTAAAGAAGTCTCGATTTCATCTGAATTTGCATCTATCCAAGCCACAACTTTTTGAAACTGCAAAACCATTTTCCAAGCTTTTTTAGCTTGTACTTCATTACCTTCATAACTAGCCAAGAGTTCTTCATAATTAACATCACTTACACTTGCCCTTAATTGAGCAACTGTTTGCAATTCAGAACCTTGAATTGCGCAAGCCAACATATCACTTTTAGAAACACCTACAGCCTTTGCCATACCGCCAAAAGCTTCAGCATAAGAGCTTCCTTTAACTAAGCCAATAGCCTCTTTCACATAATCTATTAGAGATGTTTCTGCTTTAACAATTGCGCCCCTCACACCTTGATGAATCATCTCATCTCCTTCCGCAGCAGCTTCTGCAGCTGCCTCCTTGGCTGTTTCACTGGCACCACCAAATTGATGGGCAATAACTAAATCTGTAACATCTATATCTTGGCCAGTATTCTCTTTGATCATTTTAGTTGCCGCCTCAGCCATATCTTCAGTAGTAAAATCAGGATTATTAGCCAATTCCTCAACTTTTTTCTGCCAAATTTCAGGCAAAAGTTTATAAGCAGACACACCTGTTAAAGCAGCAAACAAAAAGGCTTTTCCTCTATTTAAAGAATCTAAAATACCTCTATGTTGAGTCTCACGAACCTCTTTTGCCTCAACTCGTTCTTGAAATTTCTCCAATAGTTCATCAACTCTCTCTACTTTATCTTCCATGTCCATATCCACATCATGAATCAATTCAAATAAAGAATCAGAAAAAGTTTTACCGTCTTCGGTCACTTTTTCTCTTATTTCAGCAGTTTCTTCATCTGTTTTTTTGTCCAATTGTTGAGCCAACATCAGCCTTGCTGTTGCGCTCTTTTCTAACTCAATCCTATTTTTCTCTTTTTTTTGTCCCTCAATTTCAGCAAAATCATTCAAAAAAGCTTCTAAACCCTCCTTATTACTGCGTAATTTCAAAAGCTCATCAACTAAACCTTCTGGCACCTCTTCTTCACTAGTTGTTTCTACAGAAGCACTTGCCACAGCATGTGCACCATCTGACTTTTTATAAACGAATCTCTTATTTTCTTTAAACAGTATTTTTTTAATCATTTTAGTTTTTTATTTGTATTTTATATTTGAAAATTTACTTACACCGCTGGCTCTTCTATGCCAACAACTACACCTACTGGGATAGTAATGTCATCCAAAGCTTGATTTACCTTCACTTCATATCCATTTGCATTAGCCAAATTAACCTCTTTCCAATCTGTTTCTCCGTTTTTTCTACAAGTAACAAGTCTATCTAAAGGAAAATCAACACTCGAAGTTAAAATCAAACCATTAAACACATCTCCAGTTTGAGTATCCAACAATAAAGGCTCTGTTAAAGGCCCATTTACATCTCTTAATCCATTTGTAAAAACTTTTGCGGCCTGCTCTTTTCCTTCAATTCCAGCCATCTCTGCCGCTTTATCCACCAACATATCCAATTTTCCCCTTAATTTTCCTAACCAAGCATGTTTTTTAGACATTGCCTCCATTTGCTTATTGTCTCCAACTCCAGCTAAAAAGGCAAAAATGCTGAAACCAGGAATCTTCGGTGAACCTTGAAAATGCGCTAATAGTTTCTTTTCATCAATCAAACCAAACATAAGTAGCAATTTACCAATTTTTGATCCTAGTATTTTGGCAACATCTTCTTTTGCTTTCTTTGCTACATCGCCCAGTGCTTCTTTTGCTGTATCTAACCAATTCCCATGTTTATCCCTCCACGCACCGCTCACTTCGTACAAAGGAGAAATAACCACATCCAGCTTAGTTGCCTCTGCAGTTTTTGGATTTCCCGCCTTCCATTCGTCAAACTTTTTAACTAAATCACTAGCAATAGAAGCCACAATTTCGTTTTTATGATCAACAATCCATTGTTCACTAGAGTTTTCTGCCGTTAATTTTTTTGTTGTAGGATCTTCTTCAAATTTGTATCTACTATCAAATTTAGAAGCGATTTTTTCTTTGAATTGATGTTCCAAAGTGGCACCTGCAACATCCGGCGACACATTCTTTAATTCAATGTTTCCCGTAAACATACCATTTTTCGCCTGTTCTATTTTTACTGAATCAGGATTACTTTGTGCATCCGCAGATTCACCCAAAATAGCAGAATAAGTAGATGGATTTTTTACTAAATCATCTCCAACTGCCTTTGATAAATCCTCTGCACTAACATTTTTAAAATTATTCCCGTAAAAAATTCCAGCAAAATTGTCCAAATAAAGAGCACCGTCACCATCCTTTGGCTTTTTAGGGCTACCGTCGGTTACATCAACCATTTTTTGAATTTCGCCTCCACTAATTGGCTTTCTAAAAATGGCGGGTCCAACTCTTAA